>NZ_CAXBOV010000006.1:0-159847 GCF_963977355.1 uncultured Halopseudomonas sp.
AGTGGGTCAATTTTATTGGCCAAAAGTGGGTCAAAATTAATGGCCATTGACAATCGATAACCTCGTCAGAGACCTTCATCGATTTGGCGATAGCAGTGTGCGCAGGGACGCAATAATGACAGGCATGCTCCACGTTGATGGCCTGCCAGAGAACGGTCTTTTCATCATTGTCGAAGCTGGTTTCCATGACCAGGCGGTGAAGCTGCTGATAACCCTCCAGTAACGCTGGGGCCTCGGCCATCACTGCATGTAGACCCGGGATCATGCCAAATGAGTTGGCGGACTCCTCCAACAATGATTTGGATGCCTGGGGAGCGGAATTCTGATCGTGTAGTTTGAAATCAGTCATGGTATCTCCTTTCTTGAGTGATCGTTCAACTGGAAGCCAGAATAGTTATAAATGAGCGATCATTCAAGCTAATATGTAAATCATGGTTCAACAAGTCGATATCAAGCAAGGTGACAGATACCACTATGCCGAGATTGGCCAAGTATGATCGCGAAGTCGCACTCAAGCGTGCGGTTACGCTCTTCTGGGAGCGCGGCTACACTGCGGCCTCGATGAAGCAGATCGAAAATGCACTGGACATGCGACCCGGCAGCCTCTACGCGGCATTCGGAAGCAAGGACGGACTATTTTCCGAAGCCCTGGACCTTTACCTTCGCAGCATGCTTGAGGACATGAGCGCGCACATTGCCGCATACGCTTTGATAACGGATGGACTCAAGAGCTATCTGCGTAAGCTGGCATCCAGCTATGCCGATGATGCCAAGCCGCCGGCCAGAGCATGCATGCTGGTGAAAACCCTGCTTGAGCTCAACGATGCACAAACGCCATTGCAGACGCAGATCACTGATATTTTCGCAGTAATTGAGACCCGATTTGCCGAGGTTCTGGAGGAGGCTCGCAGCCGTGGCGAGACCCGTGAAGATCTGGACTGCCCACGTGTGGCCAGACTTATTCAGGCGCAAATCATGGGATTACGCTCGTTTGCCCAGAGAGAAGTTCCGCCGGAGCATATGGCCATGTTAGCTGAAGATATGGTGGCCTTTCTGGAGGCCCAATGGAGATCTCGTTAGGGCCAGGACTTTACTAAAAAGGCACCAGCGACATCGCGCTGGTGCCCGGAAAAACCTGGCGCTATCAGGTCTTGTCGATCCCATCCTTGACCGCATCCTTGACGTCGCCCTTGAGGTTCTGCGCCTTGCCCTTGAGCTCTTGGGCGCTGCCCTCAGCTTGGAGGCGGTCATTGCCAACCGTCTTTCCAACAGCCTGCTTACCCTTGCCAACAACTTCATTGGCAGTGCCTTTGATCTTGTCCGTGGTGCTGGTCATGGCGATGCTCCTGATGACGATCGGAATTCGACCGTACGTCCAATCAGACCGCGAATGACTGTGGCAGTTCACTTGCGGCGTACTCGCCTCTGAATACGCCGCCCATTGCACAACCACGGCGGGATTGCGTATAGACTATCGTTGCTTTGTACTCGTCCCTATCCAGGTTCTACTGCATGTCTGCCACTCCAGTGCATCGTCTGAACATAGTGCGTGCAGCCGCTAGGCTATTTCGCAAGAACGGTTATTCGAAAACCGGGCTGAATGAAATCCTTGCCGAAAGCCAAGCGCCAAAAGGCTCGCTCTATCATTATTTTCCCTGCGGGAAAGAACAGTTGGGTGAGGAGGCATTGCGCTTTTCTTCCCAGATAGCGTTGAGAACACTCGAAGAGCTTGGCAAGGAGCACGTGACCGCGCCTTCGCTGCTACTGGCGTTCGCCACACTTCTGGCCGACTGGATGGAGCAGTCCTCATTCCAGGATGGCTGCCCAATGGCAACGACGATTCTTGAGACAGTGCCGCAATCCGCGGCTATCCGCCTTGCCGCACAGGAAGGATTCGGTGCATGGCAGCAGGTCTTCGCAGAGCGGCTGCGTGCTGATGGTCTCAAGCCGGAAGGCGCCCGTCGCCTGGCCAATCTGACCGTGGCCGGCCTTGAAGGCTCGTTGATTCAGGCCCGAGTGGCGCAGGATCGTCGCCCTATTATCGAATGTGCCGAAGACATCGCCGCCCTGATGACGCTGCGCGCCAACTACGCCTGACCAGCACCCCTATATGCAGTGAACGATAACAGCCGTGTTGCAGATCCAACCAAAGCCTGATAATTATAACGACTAGTCTACATAAATATCACATGTTTTCATCCAGCTAGAGGCAAGCCATGGAAGACAGCAAAACTATCCCCACGGGGTTTTACAAGCATGACCGCCGCAGCGGCCTGACTGATCCCTGGGAGCCGCTATACGCCGCCGCGTCAGAGTCATTTTTCAGCTTGGGTTTGTTTGCAGGCGCACCGCATGTGAACAGCCGAGGCTTCGTGCATGGCGGGCTGCTGTCTGCCCTGGCCGACAACGCAATGGGACTGAGCTGCGCGCGACAGATCGAGAATATAGGCGGGCTGGTAACAATCAGCCTGTCTATCGACTACCTGGGCACTGCCCGCCAGGGTGAATGGCTGGAGATAAGGGCAGAGCCCACGCGGATCGGCCAGTCGCTGTGCTTTGCAGAGGCGCGAATACTGTCTGACGGCCAGCTTTGCGCGACGGCAAAGGCAGTCTTCAAGGCGTCCCAGAACAAGACCATCACTGAGGAACGTATATGAACAATACAGACGAGTGGCAGGGCAAACTCCAGAACATATCGCGCCTGGCGCAGTTCAATACATGGCTGGACCTGGAGGTCGTATCAGCAACGGAGGGCGAAGTGACGCTGGGTATGCGCTGGAAAAAGGAGATGGGGCAGTACAACGGTTTTCTGCATGCGGGCATTCAGGGGGCGTTGATCGATACCGCATGCGGCTTTGCCGCGGCGACACTCAGCGGGAACGTACTGGCATCCCAGTTCACCGTGCGCTGCCTTCGCCCGGCGGTAGGACAAAGTTTCAGGGTCGTTGCCCGTGTACTCAAGCCTGGTCGTCAGCAGATTTTCACCACAGCGGAACTCTATGCAACAGACGGGGGTGAGGAAAAACTTGTGGCGACCGGCGACACGCTACTGGTGCCTGTACAGACATAAGAACAAACCCTGAAGGATTCAGTGGCGTTGCAAGAACGCCACTTCAAAGCCCCTGGCGTCCAGTTGCTTTATCTCGATCGGCCGGCCCTTATTATCCAGCCTGAGCAGCCCGACCCCGCTGCCGTTCCACAGTCGTTCGCCCGCTTTAGCCCGGTCCGGATCACGGGGAGTCACGCGCATACGTCGGCGCTTGGTCAGCCAGTTAAGGGGTGACCATGGCGCGTAAAGCCACCGATTGAGGCGATCAAACCAGTTCAACAGACTCTCGGGAAAGGTATTTTTCAGGCCGCTACTGGTGATTTGCCAGATATGCGGGCGGCGATCCTGGTCGCGATCACGGATGGTAATGTCATAGGCAAAGGAGTAGTGCACGTCGCCGGACAACACGACAAAATTTCCGGGCGTTCGCGAATGACGAAAGATGTTGAGCATGACGCTGGCGGCACCCCGATGGGCCATCCAGTTCTCGGCATCGACCAATAGCGGCTTGCCGGCCAGCGTAAAGAGCTTCTGAATACCTTCGATCAGTTTTACGCCGAACATGGGCGCTGGCGAGACGATGACCACCGCCTGCTTGTCCAGCAACATCTGTTGCATTTCTGTCAGCGCTTCCCAGTCCATCAGGCCCGAGGGGCGATCCAGTCTGCTATTGCGCCAGCGGCGTGTGCGGGTATCGAGGACCAGCAGATGCGGTGTGCCCGCCACCTCATAGGCCCAGCCCTGGAACGTCAGCACCTGGTCAATGCAGGCATCCTGTGCGGCTGCATCAAGCCACCCACTATCTGTAGCCGAGTCCAGCAGACCGGCCAGTTGCTGCAGGGGCTCATCCACCCGATCCGCATCATTGCCCCAACCCTGACACAGGAGATAAGCCAGGAGCGCATTACCAATGATCTGACGGGAGAAGGGGTGACCATAAGCGGTGTGCTCCCAGTCCGCGGTCAGGTTCCAGTCATCGGTGATGTCGTGATCATCGAAGATCATCAAACTGGGCAGATGCGCCAGCAGTCGGGCCACCGCCGGCAAGCCACCGGCAAAGTCGTCGATCGCCGCCTTTTCCTGCACATAAGCATCGGCTTGCGCGGACTCCAGCTCGGGTGTTTTCAGATCAATCAGACGCCAGGGCACCGGCGACCAGACCAGCATATACATCGCCAGCATCTCAGCGAGCGTCATCAGGTGGTTATGGGCATGGGCCGAGGTAAAGACCGGTTTCTTCACGCCACCAAAGAAGCGTTCACGTAGGGGTACGTTGAGCTGTATGTCTGGCAGCAATTGCTCGCGCTGGTAGTAATTCTGCCTACTCTGGTACAGCGCCTGACTGTCAGCCACCGTGGCGCCTTCCAGCTTTTCATCAAATAGTCCCAGGCGCTCGATCAATTGATGAATCCCATGGAGCATCGGCCCTGCCACGTCATCAACATAGACCTGGTCACCAGTCATCATCAGCCAGGCGGGCCGCTGTTCCGGCTGCTCCAGACAGTCGGCAAGCCAGCCATCGGCGCGTACCAGACCGTCGCCACAGGGAAAATGCGGTTTACGGCAGGAGCCGTGCAGCAGCGTGCGATTGGTAGCTGCGATCATCAATGATGGCCGTTCTCGCCCCGCATGCAAAAGATGTGGCAGTGCCTTGCCCAGGCTCTGACGTTCACCCGCCTCGCTCCAGGACAAGTCGTATTCGATCAGGGTATCGACCGGCAACGGAGCATCCAGCGTGATATCCAGAAGGTGTACGAATGCATGCCGGCCGATTGGCACTACCTGACAGCAAGGGCCGCCGGGTTTGATCTCGATATGCTCGTCGCCATCCTGACGCTGCAGGGTCAATGCCAGCGGCAGGGGCTCGCGCGCCACCAGCCAGATGAGCAGACGCGTGGGCTCCAGCCGACGAAGTATCGGGCCGACAATGATGGCAGGTAGCATGTGTACATCGTGAACGGGCATGTAATCTCGGACTGGCAATGGCAACACAGGTTCAAGCGGGTAGGCGTTCAGAATATTACCTGGGGTTCGCCGACGCCACATCGGTTACAACTGTGTCGGTGCTTATGATCAGACAACACCACAATTGTTATCGATTCCCAGCCAACTGCCACGCAGCTAGCCTGCATGCCTCGCATTCCAAGTCCGCCCAGGAGAGACCCAGCCATGTTCGATCTTCATTACAGTGTGTGGCCCGATCAGGTACCGCATTTTCTCGAACTGCCCAAGGCCAGCCTCTACAGCAATCTGACTGTTTCGGCACTGCGCTATCCCGACCATGCCGCGATCATCTACTACGGCACCTCTCTGGGCTACGCAGAACTGGATCGACAGGCGCAGGCGATGGCGGGCTACCTGCAACAAGCTGGGGTCAAGGCAGGGGATCGCGTACTGCTGTATATGCAGAACAGCCCGCAGTTCGTGATCGGTTTCTACGCGATTCTGCGCGCCAACGCGGTAGTAGTGCCCGTCAATCCGATGAACCGCAAGGCTGAACTGGAATACCTGATTGCCGATACCGAAGCCAGCGTGGCGCTGAGCGGCCTCGAACTACTGGAGAATTTCGAGGGCCTGATAGGCGCTGGCTCTCTGCAGGAAGTGATTGCCTCTGCCTACGGCGAATATGTGACCGAACCCACCAAGCTTGAGCTGCCCGAGGCAGTTCTGCTTAAAGGCCCCGTATCCCAACTCCCCGGTATCACC
The DNA here is from genome assembly GCF_963977355.1 of uncultured Halopseudomonas sp. Taxonomy (NCBI): domain Bacteria; kingdom Pseudomonadati; phylum Pseudomonadota; class Gammaproteobacteria; order Pseudomonadales; family Pseudomonadaceae; genus Halopseudomonas; species uncultured Halopseudomonas sp. The sequence goes on from NZ_CAXBOV010000006.1 coordinate 5,756, forward strand.
GCGTGGCAGACCGCACTGGCTGCCGGGCACACGCCCGGCCCATTGACTGCCGGCCCTGACGACAACTGCGTTATTCCCTATAGCTCGGGCACCACAGGTAACCCCAAGGGCTGCGTGCACACCCACCACAGCGCCATGGCAACCACGGTCTACTGTTCAGTATGGGGCAACGCCCAACACGACAGCGTACAGCTGGTATCCGTACCGATGTTCCATGTCACCGGTATGCAGGTGTGCATGAATGGCGCGATTTATATCGGCGGCACCCAGGTGGTGATGACCCGCTGGGACCGCAAGGTTGCAGCGCAGCTGATTCAGGATCATGGCATAACCGGCTGGCGCAACATTTCTACCATGGTCGTCGATCTGCTTTCCGAACCGACCATCGACGATTATGACCTGAGCAGTCTTAAAGGGATCGGCGGTGGCGGAGCAGCCATGCCTGCTGCGGTGGCCGCCAAGCTGCAGAGCAAGACCGGTCTGCAATATGCCGAAGGCTACGGCCTGTCGGAAACCATCAGCGCCACACACATGAACCCACCACAAGCGCCCAAGCCCCAGTGTCTGGGTATTCCGATCATTGGCGTGGACTCACGCATCATCGATGTCGACAGCCTGCAGGAAGTCGGCGTGGGGCAGACCGGCGAAATAGTGATGCATGGCGAACAGGTCTTCGGGGGTTACTGGCGGCGTGATGAAGCAACGGCCGCGGCGTTCATCGAGTTGGACGGCAAGCAATTCTTCCGCTCCGGCGACATCGGCTACTACGACGAAGATGGCTATTTCTACCTGGTTGACCGCGTCAAGCGGATGATCAACGCATCCGGCTTCAAGGTATGGCCGGCGGAGGTCGAGTCTCTGCTCTACGGTCATCCCGCGATTCAGGAAGTCTGTATTATCTCCACACCCGATGAGCGTCGCGGCGAAACTGCCAAGGCTGTCGTAGTGCGCGCTGCCGGACATGAAAATGTGCAGGCGGAAGAGATCATGAGCTGGTGCCAGCAGAACATGTCGGCCTACAAGTGCCCGAAGCAGGTGGCCTTTGTCGACAGCCTGCCCAAGTCGCCCACCGGCAAGATTCTCTGGCGCGCGCTGCAGGAGGAGGAATGGGCAGGACACAGCTGAAAGGGGCCTGAACCCGTCGCCTGAGGGCGAACATGGTTGCCGCAAGGATAAATATGAACGGGCCGCAGCGGACCCTGTCATTATGAACTCCTATGCATCGCACGCGTTCCGATGGAGCAGCCATGAGCGAACAAGCAACGAAGACCCTGTTGATACTCGGTGGAACAGGGCTGGTGGGCAGCAAACTGATCGAGCAGGCGCTGGCTGATCCCCGCGTGCTGCGAGTCATAGCACCCACCCGTCGCCCTCTCACGATCAGTGATCACCTACTCAACCCTCTGGTCAACTTCGACGAATTACCCAGCACTGCGCCCTGGTGGAAAGCTGATGCGGTCCTCTGCGCCCTGGGCACAACGCTTAGCCAGGCGGGCTCGCGCGAGAATTTCTTCCGTGTCGACCACGACTATGTATTGCAAGCGGCCACTCTGGCGCAGAAGGCCGGTACACCGGTCTTCGTGCTCAACTCATCGATGGGCGCAGAACCTCACTCACGTTCATTTTATATGCGCACCAAAGGCCAGACCGAGAATGATCTGGAGGCTCTGGGGTTCAGCTCCCTTACCCATGTCAGACCCTCATTGCTCGAGGGCGGCGTACGCCCTGAGTTCAGACTGGGCGAGAGCATCGGTTTGTGGTTTGCGCGACTGCTGCAACCTTTGATTCCCCCGCGCTATCGGGCGGTGCATACCAGCGACGTAGCAAGCACCATGTTGGCAGCCGCGCTGGTGCCCAGTCCGGGTACGAGCGTTATTCAGTCAGACCAGATCAGACCCCAAAGTCCTGGGGCTGATACCTGAGAGCCCTGCCGGAAAGGCGTATCGTGAAGCTCACTTCCGTATAATGGCCCTTTGCCTTACCCTGGCCCTATGAGTAGCCAGCTATACTGGCGTCAAAAGCTTGCAGCTGACCGAGTACCGACATGATCGATTACAGTAAAAAACGCTTCCTGGTGGTAGATGATTTCTCCGAGTTCCGTACCTCGGTGACCGGGATGCTGCGGCTGATGGCGGTAAAGGAGGTTGATGCCGCCGCACGGGGTGAAGACGCCATCGCCATGTGTCGAAACGTGCGCTACGACGTGATTCTGCATGATTACAATCTCGGCGCGGGCAAGAACGGCCAGCAGGTGCTCGAAGAACTGCATCATGCGAAGCTGATCAGCCCACACTGTATTTTCGTGATGTGTACTGCCGAAAGCAGTCAGGCGATGGTCATGAGCGCCCTGGAGTGTGAGCCTGACGCCTATCTGACCAAGCCATTCAACCGCGCCAGCCTGCAGCAGCGTCTGGATAAACTGGTGGAACGCAAGCTGGCGCTCAAGCCGATTCTCGACGCCCAGGTAAAGAATGACCAGCAAGCCGTGCTGGTTGCCTGCGAGCAGGTGTTGGCCGCCAACAAACGTTTCGCCCCGCAATGCCTGCGGTACAAGGCTGGCGCTCTCAAGGCACTGGGTAAGCGCGCCGATCTGGAGTCACTGCTCGGTGCGCTCGTCGCAGAACGCCCTCTGCCCTGGGCCTTGATCATGCTGGGCAATCATTGGCTGGAGTGCGGTGAGCTGGACAAGGCAGAGGCGCTCTTCACCTCTTCAATCAGCCAGTTCCCGATGTTACCTGCGCTCTTCGATGGCCTGTCTGCGGTGCACGCAGCACGCGGCGCACCCGACAAGGCTCAGGAATATCTTGAGCAGGGATTGCGTATTTCGCCCAATAGCCTGCAGCGCCAGCAGGAGCTGGGCAGGCTGGCCCAGACCAATGGCGATTACGACAAAGCCATTCGGGCATTCCGGCAGGCGGTCGACCTGGGGCGTAATTCGCAGTTCCGTAATCCGGACGATCACCTGGGGCTGGCCTCAAGCTTGAACGACCAGGCCGGCGACGAGGCGCCCGGTCCAAAGGCGCTGCTTGAAATTCGCCAGACCCTTGGCGATCTGGGTAAAACCTGGAAGGACGACCCCAAGGTCACTATTCGCGGCAATCTGGTACACGCCAGCGCTGTAGCCAAAACCGGCGATCAGGCAGCGGCAGATAAATTGGTGGCCGAAGCTAGCGCCCGTATGGCTGAGCTAACCACTTTTTTTACTGCGGAAACTGCACTGCAAGTGGCCGCGCAAATGCAGCAATTGGGGCATGGCGATAAAGCGGAAAGCGTGCTGGCCACCTGTGCGGAAATGTACGGTGACGATGCCAAGATCATGGAGTCCATCGCCAGCCAGACCAGCAATCCGGAGATACTCAATGCCGGTATCCAGGCCCAGGCGCTCAATCGGGAAGGCATAAAGGCATACCAGCAGCAACAATTTCCCCAGGCACTTGGTCTGTTTCGTCAGGCCCGAGACCTGCAGCCGCGCAATATCAGTTTCGCGCTGAATACCGCCCAGTCGGTGCTGCGGCTGTTACTGGCCGAGCCCAGCGCAGAGCTAAAGGATGAATGCTTGCAATGCCTGGCACAGGTCAGCAACGTTCCCGCCACAGACTCGCGCTACGCGCGCTACGAGAAACTCTGCAAGACGGTAGCCGGGCTATGAGCGACGATCCGCAAAAGCCATCTTCCGACGTGGACTCGCCTGAAGGTCTGGACTTCTCCACGGTAATTGCTTCGACTGTGCACGACATGAAGAACTCTCTGGGACTCCTCATGCAGGCCTACGAAAGATGGTCCAGCGTATTGCCCCCCGAGTTGAGCGAAACCGCCGAGCGGGGCATGATCGAATACGAGTCCATGCGTCTGAACGGCATGCTGGTCCAAATGCTGGGGCTGTACAAGCTGGGGGTCAATCAATTGCCCATGCGGCCAAACTGGCTGGAGGTGGAAGACTTTCTGCAGGAACAACTGGCCCGCCACGATGAGATTCTGCGCTCACGGCGTATCGAGGGTTCCTACGAGGTCGAGGAGGATGGACTCATGGCCTTTCTTGATACCGAGCTGGTTGGTTCGGTAGTGGGCAATGTGATCAATAATTCGATTCGCTACGCGCAAGCGGCGATCCAACTCAAGGCCTGGACCGAGGAGGGCCAGTTGATCATCGCCATAAGTGACGATGGCCAGGGCTACCCGCCAAGCATGATCGAAAATCAATCGGACTATGTGCTGGGCATCAACATGAGTACCGGCAGCACCGGTCTGGGACTGTATTTTGGCCAGCGTATTGCGGAGCTGCACCAGCGTGATGAACTCAAGGGCCGCATCGAGCTACGCAACGACGGCCCCCTTGGTGGAGGTGAGTTCCGTATTTACCTGCCCTGATCGCCCAGAAAGGTCTCAGCGGGGCATCATGCGTACGCCCTCGATTTCCGACAGGGGCTGTGGCCGCCCCAGGTGATAACCCTGGGCGTAATCCACTCCCAGCTCCTTGAGGCTGGTCAGAATACCCTCGCTTTCGACAAACTCGGCCACCGTCAGCAAGCCCATCTCGTGCCCGATAGTATTGATCGCCGACACCATCGCCCGGGCAATCGGATCACCCACAATATCCTTGACGAATACGCCATCGATTTTCAGGAAGTCTACCGGCAAGGTTTTCAAATAGGCGAACGAGGACAACCCCGAACCGAAATCATCCAGAGCAAACCGGCACCCGATCGATTTGAGCCGCTGCATGAAGATCACGGCCCTACTCAGGTTGGCTATGGCACTGGTCTCGGTAATCTCGAAGCAGATGCAATCCGGTGGGACGCAGTGCCTGGCCAGGGTTTCCAACACAAACTCGAGAAAACTGTCCTCGCCCAGGGACGCGGCCGACAGGTTGATCGAGTAGTTACCTGGATCATCAGGATGCCGACGTGCATAGTCGCCCACCCAGGCGAGGAAATTGCTGATTACCCAGCGGTCGATCGCCGGCGCCAGGGCGTAGCGCTCTGCCGCAGGCATGAAAGCACCCGGCGGAATCACACCGCCGTCTTCACCCAGCAGGCGCACCAGCACTTCGTAACTGGGACTGGTCGCCCGCCCTGCGACCTGCACGATGGGCTGTACGTAGAGACGCAGCAGATCCTCGTCCAGCGCTTGGCGTATGCGGTTTACCCAGAGCATCTCGCCACGGCGCTCGAGGAGTTGTTCATCGTCAGCCTGGTAGATGTGAATACGGTTACGCCCCGCATCCTTGGCCGCATAACAGGCACTGTCTGCGGCGCTCAGAAGTCTACCCAGGGTTTCTCCAGGGCCGATCTGAACCAGACCGATACTTACACCGATAGCGAACCCCTTGCCCTCCCAACTGAAGCGGAACTCCTCAACCTGGGAGCGAATACCATCAACAATGGGTAGTGCCTCTTCCAGGGGGCAGCCGGCCAGCAGCAGGCCAAACTCGTCGCCACCCAGGCGAGCCAGAACGTCACTGCTGCGAATACGGGCCTGGAAGATCTTGCTGAGCTGGCGGAGCAGTTCATCTCCTGCCGCGTGACCGCAGGTATCGTTGACGATCTTGAACTGATCAAGATCCATGTAACACAACACCTGCTCGCCACGTTCGCTGGCAGGTAACGCCAGGGCAGCGGCAAGCCGACGCTCGAACTCGGCGCGGTTAGCCAGGCCGGTCAGGGTGTCGTGGGCGGCCTGATGCGACAGCTCACGTGCCAAGCGGCGATTGACTGTAACGTCACGGAAGGTCAGTACCGCCCCGATAATGCGGCTCTCCGCATCACGTATCGGCGCCACTGCGTCCTGGATTGCCACATCGCTGCCATCACGTCGGCGCAGGGTGACACTCGCACCGTCCACGCAAGCCAGGGGCTGCCTGTATCGTCTCAGCAACGCAGTTACCGGATTGCCAAGAGCGGAACCGCTGACCTCGTCATACAATCGATACACTTCCTCCAGGGGCCGGCCAGTCGCCTGGCCCTGGTCCCAGCCCGTGAGCTTTTCCGCTACGGGATTGATATAGCGGATGCGACCATCCGGACCGGTGGTAATCACACCGTCACCGATGGACGCCAGGGTTACCTGTGCCAGCATTTTTTCCTGGTGCAACTGCTGTTCGACCCGCCGGCGCTCGGTGATGTCGCGGATCATGCAGGTCACTGCCTGATCATCAAAGGCACCCCGGCTTACCGTCAACTCGGCCACAAACTGCTCATGGCCGCTACGGCTGAAGAGGACCTCCTGCTTGAGCTCACCGCCGCGATCCGGCCGCGGCAAGCCTGGCCAGTTATCCTCCGCTACCAACCGGTGCAGCGGCTGTCCCAGCAAATCGACCGAGGAGAGCCCGAATAACCTTTCGGCGCCCGGATTACAGCTGGCGAGCACGCCCTCCGGTGAACAGGTGACGATACCGTCGCGTATATCGCGAATAATTGACTGGGTCGTACCTACGGCACTTTGCAGCGCGCGTATGACCTTGTTGTACTGGCCAGCAATCTGACCTACCTCAGTGAACGGCTCAACCGGAACCTCGCGGGCAAAATGCCCATCGTGCTGGTGTGTGGCCATGGCCTCCAGCAGCTCGATCAGTTCGGTGCGTGCCCCGTGTTCTGACACGTTCAGACCAATGCGCTCCTCCTCTGGCGTAACCCGCAAAGGAAACCATCGATTGATCAGCTTGAGCACGATCCAGGTAAGGCCGAAGGCCCAGAGGCCAGCCACTATGACACCCTCACCCTGCACCAGCAGTTGCTCCCAGCGGCTCAACCCGGTGCCGAGTAGCTCCATATCGGCAAACAGTGCCACTGCCAGCGTGCCCCAGATGCCACTGGCCAGGTGAACCGGCACCGCACCAACCGCATCATCAATACGCAGGCGAAAGAGCAGGCGATCGGCAAGGTACATGATAAAGCTGCCGATCAGGCCGATAAGCAACGCTGATCCGGCGTCAACCACATGGGCGCTTGCTGTCACAGCGACCATGCCAGCAATCAGGCCATTGAGCGGATAGACGGGATCCACCAGTCGCCAGCGCAGCCAGGACAGCATCATGCCTCCCAGAATACCCGCCACTCCGGCCAGTACCGTGTTGGCGATTATCCCCGGAACGCTGTGATCAAAACTGAAAGTACTGCCGCCGTTGAATCCGAACCAGCCGAACAGCAATAACAATGCACCGAGCATCGCCAGTGGCAGGTTGGAGCCGGGCAGACTGCGACCATTGCGGTCGACGTCGAAGCGACCCTCGCGCGGTCCCAGTACCAGGACCACCGCCAGTGCGATCCAGCCACCCACCCCGTGAACCACGGTAGAGCCGGCAAAATCGACAAAACCCTTTTCGGCGAGCCAGCCTACGCCTTCACTGAAAGTACCAGCCCAGGCCCAATGGCCATATAACGGATAAATTATGCCCGCCGCCAGGGCAGTTACGATCAGGTAGGCGCTGAAACGCATGCGTTCGGCTGCAGCGCCGGAAACAATTGTGGCCGCCGTCGTGCAGAACATCGCCTGAAAGAGAAAGAAAGCCGATTGCCAGGTATCGGTGAACGGCAGCATGTTAAAGCCACCACCAATCCAGCCTTGTTCGCTAGCCCCGAACATCAGGCCAAAACCAAACAACCAGTAAAGGAGAATCGCCACGCTCAGATCGGCCATGTTCTTGACGGCCACATTGATCGCGTTCTTGCTTCGCGTCAGCCCTGCCTCAAGACACAGAAAACCCAACTGCATGTTGAAAACCAGCCCGGCACAAAGGACTACCCAGAGTACATCCAACATGTCTAGCGGCATCACGGCACCTGCAAGCCCAACCAGCTATGGCACTTTGATGGCGCATCGCTTTTCTTGACGCACCAGTAAAGCGCATGATTGATGCGCCAGACGGCACATCGGCTCGATACAGTGCAGGGGAATGCAGAATGTGTACCACTTTGGCCGAGCAGCAGAACGCTGCTCGGCCGGAGGAGAAGACCAGCTGATCAGTCGGCGACGTGAACCAGTTGCTTGCCAAAGTTTTTGCCCTTGAGCATGCCTTTGAATGCGTCGACCGCATTGTCCAGACCTTCGGCCACAGTCTCGCTGTACTTCAGCTTGCCCGAGGCAATCTGCTCAGCCAGATGCGCCGTCACTTCCTGGTGCTGGTCCTGCCATTCTGTAACCAGGAAGAAGCGGTGCTCCGGCTTGTTTTCACCCATGGCACCGAAAACGTGGAAAGGCGTCTCGACCTTGCTGGCATCTTCGGCGTTGTAAGCGGAAACATAACCGCAGACCGGTACCCGTGATCCCTTGTTCAACAGCTTGGCTACCGCACGGGTGACCTCACCGCCGACGTTCTCGAAATACACATCAATACCGTCCGGGCAGGCGGCTTTAAGATCTGCTTCCAGGTTGCCTGCCTTGTAATCTACACAGGCATCAAAACCCAGCTCTTCGACTACGTAACGGCATTTCTTTTCGCCGCCAGCGACGCCGACCACACGACAGCCCATCTGCTTGGCAGTCTGTCCAACAACGGTACCCACAGGGCCCGATGCGGCGGAGACTACAACGGTCTCGCCGGCTTTTGGCTTGCCAACATTAGTCAGACCACAGTAACCAGTCCGGCCAGGCATACCAGCAACGCCCAGGTAGGCCTGCAGTGGCACGCCTTGATCCTTGATCTTGTAGACCATAGGCGCGTCGCCAGTAATGATCGAATATTCCTGCCAGCCGGAGTAGCTGGTAACAACATCGCCGACCGCATAATTAGGTGACTTGGACTCAACGACGCGGCCAACGCTTTCACCAACAATGGGCGCACCGATTTCGATCGGATCCATGTAGCCCTTGCTATCGTTCATGCGCGGACGCATGTAAGGATCCAGTGACAGCCATAGGGTTTTGAGCAGAACTTCACCGTCCTTCAGTTCACGGACCTGTTCATCACGGATAACCAGATCGTCGTCGGCAATTTCGCCCTGTGGACGCTTGTTGAGTACTACTTTGCGGTTGGTGTAGGCAGTCATAAAAGCCTCGAATTAACATAAAATGAAAAAGGGCACGATACGCCCAGACCGCACGATAATAGACCAGCACAGGCGGATGTCACGGACACAGCGGTATTATTCATAGCACTGATTGAGAGCTAGTTGGCAGCCCGAAACATATCCAAGCCTGGCGCTTCACACCTCGTCCCGGGCAACCAGTTGATTACGACCAGCATCCTTGCCGCGATAAAGCCTGCGGTCGGCTGTGCGATACAACGCCACAAGACTATCGCCATCCACTGGCCATTGGGCCAGGCCAAAGGTGGCTGACAGTGGGATTTGATTACCCTCATGGGCAAGGTGGCTGTCGGAGAGACGGTCGCGCAGGTCTTCCACCAGCTGTATGGCCGCCTCGATATCGGTGTCACCAAGAATTATGCCGAACTCCTCACCGCCAAGTCGGCCAATGAAGTCGGTGGCGCGCAGGCGCTCTGTAAGACAGGAACAGATATGCTGCAGCGCAGCGTCGCCCGCATCGTGCCCCCAGCGATCGTTGACCTCCTTGAACAGATCCACATCCAGCACAACCAGTACAAAGGGCGCCTGGGTTCGTCTGGATGTCAGAATACTGCGCTCAAGACAGGCCTGAAAACGCCCCCGATTGGCAACCCCGGTCAAGGCATCGGTATCGGCCATCGCCTGCAAGGCCTGCTGTGCAGCCGCTCGACGGCCTTCATAGAGGTGCACGAAAACCAGCACGAGAAAACCAGAAAGCACGGCGTTGCCCAAATCGATCCAGCCAGTCGCTGCCTCAGGTGCGCCAAAGCGCAGAAGATAGGCCAACGTCACCAACGTAATCACCGGGGCTGCAAGCATGAACCCGCCTGCACGCCCTAGCAGCAGATAGGACAGGATAGGAACCAGGTATACCCAGACGAACGCGGTGGGTGAGGCGCCAGGCATGATGATGATATAGACAAGAAAGCAGAACAGCGGAATCAGATAGGCGTAGACCCAAAGGATTAAATTGCGTGCACGCAGAACGATCCGTGACGCGTAAAAAAGCAGGAGGCTCGAGGCCAGCTCGAAGGCAGCCAGCAGATAGCGACCTTCTATAGTCTGCAAGATGGCAAAGAAGCATAGGGTTACGCCACTTATTATGGAAATCAGGCGTAGCAGCGAGCGCTGATCCGCTTCAGCCAGGCCACTGGCCTTGGTCAGCGGTTGCTTTTCACGCATGCGCTCCCTTAAACCTGACATAAACCTTCCTGATCCGCATAGGTAGTGACGTTCGCCGTTGTTGCAGCTACTGGTTCGCCCAGCGCTCTATCAACTATCCGTCAGCGCAGCTATATGTTCGTTCTTGAGTTTTACATAATTTCCCGCAGTGTAGGTAAAGAAGCTCAACTCCTTCTCGGTCAGGGCACGGACCTGTTTCGCCGGGCTTCCCATGTAAAGATAGCCGGACTCCAGCGTCCGCTGCGCCGGCACCAGACTGCCCGCACCCAGAATCACCTCATCCTCAACCACCGCACCGTCCATGACGATACTACCCATGCCAATCAAAACCCGGCTGCCCACGCTGCAGCCATGCAGCAGTACCTTGTGCCCGACTGTCACATCGTCACCGATCTGCAGCGGATAACCATCGGGATTGAAAGGGCCAGCGTGGGTGATGTGCAATACGCTGCCGTCCTGGATACTGGTACGTGCGCCGATGCGAATCCTGTGCATATCGCCCCGAATCACTGTCTGGGGCCACACTGAGCAATCGTCTCCGAGTTCGACATCACCAATGACTACGGCCGTCGGATCAATGAATACCGCCTGGCCGAGTGTCGGTTGCTTGCCGCGGAAAGGTCGAATCTGCATGGTCTGTTCTCCATTGGGGAAAGCTCTTGATACCATTAATAAAAATGACTGGCCGTGCGAAAGTGCGGGATGTTTCATATGATGATAACTATTGAACACAGACGCACCTAACAGGATACACAACGATATGTCCAACCCCTTGCTGCAACCCTACGACCTGCCACCCTTCAGCAGCATCCGTGCCGAGCATGTGAAGCCTGCGATCGAGCAGGTGCTGGCGGATAGTCGGGCGCAGCTCGCAAGCCTGCTGGACAACCCGCCGGAGAACTGGACCTGGGCCAATCTGATCGAGCCCCTCGACGAGATGGGCGAACAGGTATCACGCGCTTTCTCGCCAGTCAGCCACTTGAACGCGGTAATGAACACTCCCGAGCTGCGCGACGCCTACAACAGCTGCCTGCCACTGTTGAGCGAGTTCAGCACCGAGATGGGCCAGAACCAGAAACTCTTTGAAGCCTATCAGCAACTGGCTGACAGCGACGCTTTTGCCTCCCTCGACCAGGCTCAGCAGACCATCATAGAGCACGCACTGCGCGATTTCCGGCTATCCGGCATCGCCCTTGAGCAGGCCCAGCAAAAGCGCTACGGCGAATTACAGTTGCGCCTTTCTGACCTGCAAAGCCGCTTTTCCAATCAGGTAATGGACGCCACCCAGGCCTGGAGCCGCCACATCACCGACGCCAACCAACTCGATGGCTTGCCCGAATCAGCCATGGCGCAGGCCCGCCAGGCGGCAGAGACCAAAGACCTGGACGGCTGGCTGATCAACCTGGAGTTCCCAAGCTACTACGCGGTAATGACCTATGCCCATGACCGCGCTCTGCGCGAAGAGGTCTATACCGCCTACTGCACTCGCGCTTCCGACCAGGGACCCCATGCCGGGGAAAATGACAACGGCCCACTGATTGAAGAGATTCTGAGCCTGCGCCAGGAGCTGGCTGAGCTGCTCGGCTTCGCCAACTATGCCGAACGGTCCCTGGCAACCAAGATGGCCGACAGCACTGATCAGGTAGTGAGTTTTCTCCGCGACCTGGGTCAACGCAGCAAGCCTTTCGCAGAACAGGATCTGCAGGCGCTCCGCGACTTCGCCGCCGAACAAGGCTGCAATGATCTGCAAAGCTGGGATGTCGGTTATTACAGTGAACAGCTACGACAGCATCGTTACGCCATTTCCCAGGAAGAACTGAAACCCTATTTCCCGATCGACCGGGTCCTGCAGGGCATGTTTGCCGTGGTCGAGAAGCTTTATGGAATCGAACTGCGTGAAACCCAGGACTTTGACAGCTGGCACCCCGATGCGCGTTTATTCGAGGTTGTCGAGCAGGGTGAGGTCACGGGACAATTCTTTCTCGACATGTATGCGCGCAGTCAGAAGCGAGGCGGCGCCTGGATGGATGGCTGCCGTGATCGCCGCCGCCTCCCCGGTGGGGCACTGCAACGGCCAATCGCTTATCTGGTGTGCAACTTCACGCCGGCAATCGGCGGCAAGCCCGCACTCCTGACCCACGACGAAGTCACCACGCTGTTCCACGAGTTCGGTCACGGTCTGCATCATCTATTGACTCAGGTCGATTACCCAGCCGCTTCCGGCATCAACGGCGTCGCCTGGGATGCGGTCGAGCTACCCAGCCAGTTCATGGAAAACTGGTGTTGGGAGCCTGATGGCCTGGCACTGATTTCCGGGCATTACGAGACCGGCGCTCCGCTGCCGCAGGATCTGCTGGAGAAAATGCTTGCCGCTCGCAACTTCCAGTCGGGCCTGGGCATGCTCCGCCAGATTGAGTTCTCGCTGTTCGACTTCTTGCTGCATCGTCGCGATGACCCGGAACTGAGCGTGCAACAGGTCCTCGACAAAGTGCGTGAGGAAATCGCTGTATTCCGGCCACCCGCATTCAACCGATTCCAGAATGGGTTCGGACATGTCTTCGCAGGTGGCTATGCAGCGGGTTATTACAGCTACAAATGGGCAGAGGTGCTTTCGGCCGATGCGTTTTCACGCTTTGAGGAGGAAGGAGTGCTCAATGCCGATACCGGTCGAGCCTTCCGGGACAATATCCTTGCCCGCGGTGGCAGCCGCGAGCCCATGGAGCTGTTCGTCGCCTTCCGTGGTCGTGAGCCGACAATCGACGCCCTGTTGCGCCACAGCGGCCTGACCGGGAAGGCAGCATGAGTGACCAGCCCGTGATCAAACGCTTCATCGCAGGTGCCGTCTGTCCTGCCTGCACTGAAATGGACACCATTCGTACCTACGAGGATGAAGGCCGTCCGGCTCGCGAATGCGTCAACTGCGGCTACGCCGACACACTGGACGAGCGCGGCAATGCGGTGCCGCGCGAGGTTCCCACCAGGGTCAGCAAGAGCAAGCCGGCACCAGAGAAAAAGGTGCAGACAGTGCAGTTCTTTCCCAATCCCAAACTGAAGAAGAAGTAGTTTCCTCAGGCTATATCGCGCAAACGGATTTCCATACCCAGTTGCTCCGACATACAAGGCCACTCCTGCCAGAGTGACCTTTTGTCCTCAACATTCATGCGTTGCTTGTATTCACTGAAGTCTGGTCCATGGAAAACACTATCCGGGGCCAGACCATCAACGGTGACCTGAACCAGGGCGTCCAATTTGTTAGCGAAGTCCTCTTCAAGCAGATGGTGCACTATCAGGCTGGCTCGGGTGGTATCCAGAGGCACCAGCTGACCACCTCCATGGGCCAGATAGCGATCATTGACCTCCTCCAGCAGCCGATGCGCCAGATACGCCTCATCGAGTAACGCCAGCAGACCGCGATGATCGGAAGGCAAGTCAGGCGGCTGCAGGAAAAAAGTCTCTGCCACCTTCATCACCGGTAGCAGCTGGGGGCTGATATGCGCCTGGGTCGCAACTCCCAATGCCGCCTCGATCACATCCGGAACCTGGCCGATATACCCCCGTACAAATCGCATGAGGGCCTCCACCTCTTGTTCCCCGACCGCGGTGATAGCTGGATGCAGGGTCGGCAGACGCTCCTCCAACCAGGCACGCAGAATCGATTCTGTAGTCTCATGTTGTTCTGCCTGGCTGATGCGCTCACGCAGTGCAAGTATATTCATCGGGGGCTCCGGTCATGCCGGCCTGACGCTGGCTGGCGGGTAAGTCTAGGATCAAGGCTCAAGCTAGCAGAGCACATTGATATTGTCAAAGTGACTCGTAAACGAGTCAATCGAATAGTTTGCAAGACTACTATAAGCGTCACACGAAGGCATTTGCGCTCCGCACGTAGTAACACAAATACGCACGTCAATTATTGACAAGGAGCAAAAAAAGAGCGGTCTGGGGGATTGCCATGAGGCTAGTCAGGTCTATACTCGAACAGTCTGGCAGTTTATTGGGGGGCCAGTCGTTGCATCCAAACCCGCGACTCGGGGGGCAAGATACAGCGGCATCCGTGTTTATGAAGTCCTGATGACATTATAAATATCCTTCCCTCCGCTCCAGAAATGATAAAAAAAACAAGGGGAACCGGGAATGTTGCGACATGCAAGCGCCTGGCTGGGTGGTCTGCTTTTACTGACCCTCAGTGGCACCGTTAGCGCCAGCTGGGCATTCAATATGTCCGAAGGTGTGACCGAGATAAGTCGGTCGGTATTCGATCTACACATGCTGATTTTCTGGATATGCGTCGTTATCGGCGTGATTGTTTTCGGCGTGATGTTCTGGTCGATGTTCATGCACCGCAAGTCCCGGGGCGCAGTACCCGCGACTTTCCATGAGAACATCTCTGTAGAGGTGCTCTGGACGGTTATTCCCCTGCTGATCCTGATCGGCATGGCAGTCCCTGCGACCAAGACCCTGATCGACATCTACGACGCGGAGGAATCCGACGTCGACATCATGATTACCGGTTATCAATGGCGCTGGCAGTACAAGTATCTGGGTGAGGATGTCAGCTTTCTCAGCAACCTGACCACGCCGCGTGACCAGATCAGCAACCAGGCTGAAAAGGGCGAAAACTATCTACTGGAAGTAGACGAGCCGATGGTCGTTCCCATTGGCAAGAAAATCCGCTTCCTGATTACTTCGGCCGACGTCATTCACTCCTGGTGGGTACCCGCCCTGGCCGTCAAGAAAGACGCCATCCCCGGCTTCGTCAACGAGGCCTGGACGCGGATCGAAGAGCCCGGCATCTATCGCGGCCAATGCACCGAGCTGTGCGGTCGTGACCACGGATTCATGCCTGTCGTCGTCGATGCCAGAACCCAGGAAGACTATGACGCCTGGCTCGCTGGTAAAAAGGAGGCCGCAGCAGCAGAAGCCGAACTGCGTGACAAGGAATGGTCCCTGGCCGAACTGATGGAACGCGGCGAGCGCGTTTACAACACCAACTGCGCGGCCTGTCACCAGCCAGATGGTAGTGGCTTACCCCCGGCATTCCCTGCATTGAAGGGCAGCGACATGGCCCTCAACGATATTCCCGGTCACATCAATATTGTCGTCAACGGCAAGCCAGGCACTTCAATGGCTTCCTTCGATGGCCAACTGTCTGAAGTCGATATTGCAGCGGTAATCACCTACGAACGTAACGCGTGGGGGAACGACACCGGCGACGTTGTCAGCCCGATGGATATTCTCAACTTCAAAGACGGCCAATAGGAGACCATCATGAGTGCAGTGATCGATCATCATCATGCCGACCATGCCCATGGTCCGGCCAAGGGCCCAATGCGTTGGGTACTGACCACCAACCACAAGGACATCGGTTCGATGTACCTGTGGTTCAGCTTCGCCATGTTCCTCCTCGGCGGAACCATGGCGATGGTTATCCGCGCCGAGCTGTTTCAACCCGGCCTGCAGCTGGTTGTGCCTGAATTCTTCAACCAGATGACCACCATGCACGGCCTGATCATGGTTTTCGGCGCGGTCATGCCCGCGTTCGTTGGTCTGGCCAACTGGATGATCCCGATGATGATCGGGGCGCCCGACATGGCTCTGCCGCGCATGAACAACTTCAGCTTCTGGTTGCTGCCGGCCGCATTCGGTCTGCTGGTCTCCACATTGTTCATGGAAGGGGGTGGCCCCAACTTCGGCTGGACCTTCTACGCACCGCTGTCCACTACCTACGCACCACCGAGCGTGACCTTCTTCATTTTCGCCATCCACCTGGCGGGTATCAGTTCGATCATGGGCGCGATCAACATCATCGCCACCATCATCAACCTGCGTGCTCCGGGCATGACGCTGATGAAGATGCCACTGTTCGTCTGGACCTGGCTGATCACCGCCTTCCTGCTGATCGCAGTGATGCCGGTACTGGCGGGCGTGGTGACCATGATGCTCATGGATATCAACTTCGGCACCAGCTTCTTCAGTGCCGCCGGCGGCGGTGACCCGGTGATGTTCCAGCACATCTTCTGGTTCTTCGGGCACCCCGAGGTATACATCATGATCCTGCCGGCGTTCGGTGCGGTCAGCCAGATCATCCCGGCGTTTGCGCGCAAACCGCTGTTCGGCTACACCTCGATGGTTTATGCCACTGCGGCGATCGCCTTCCTGTCGTTCGTGGTCTGGGCTCACCACATGTTCACCGTCGGCATACCGCTGACCGGCGAGCTGTTCTTCATGTATGCCACCTTGCTGATTGCCGTACCCACCGGGGTCAAGGTATTCAACTGGGTGAGCACCATGTTCCGCGGCTCTCTGACCTTTGAGGCGCCGATGCTGTTTGCGATCGCCTTCGTGATTCTGTTCACCATCGGCGGCTTCTCCGGCCTGATGCTCGCAATCGCCCCGGCGGACTTTCAGTATCACGACACCTACTTCGTGGTGGCGCACTTCCATTACGTACTGGTACCGGGTGCAATCTTCGGTATCTTCGCCTCCGCGTACTACTGGCTGCCCAAGTGGACTGGTCACATGTACGACGAGGTGCTGGCCAAGACGCATTTCTGGATGTCCTTCGTCGGCATGAACCTGGCGTTCTTCCCGATGCACTTCATCGGGCTGGCCGGTATGCCGCGCCGGATTCCGGACTACAACATGATGTTCGCCAACTTCAACATGGTGTCATCCATCGGTGCCTTCATGTTTGGCGCTACCCAGTTGCTGTTCCTGTTCATCGTGATCAAGTGCATCAGGGGTGGCCCGAAAGCCGCCGCCAAACCATGGGACGGAGCCGAGGGTCTGGAATGGACCGTGGCCTCTCCTGCGCCTTATCACACATTCAGCACACCACCGGAAGTGAAGTAGGAGGATGCCAACAATGCGTGAAGGTATGAGTACTAAACGTCTGGTCGGCCGCTTGATGTTACTGGTGGTCGGCATGTTCGGCTTCGGCTTCCTGCTGGTGCCTATATACGACGTGATGTGCGATGCCTTCGGCATCAACGGCAAGACCAACGCCTCCGCCTACGAGGATACTGGGCAGACAGTGGACGAATCGCGCTCGGTGCGTGTGCAGTTCCTGTCGACCAATGCCCAGGGCATGGTCTGGTCTTTCGCTCCACAGGGCAATGAATTGACGCTGCACCCGGGTGAAACACGGGAAATGATCTTTACCGCACACAACCCGACCGACAAACCGATGGTCGCCCAGGCGGTACCCAGCGTTTCACCGTCAAAGGCGGCAGCCTATTTCCACAAGACCGAATGCTTCTGCTTTACGCAGCAGACGCTGCAGGCCGGAGAGACCGTGGAAATGCCGGTGCGATTCATTGTTGATCCGGAGCTGCCACAGGAAGTCCACAGACTGACCCTGTCCTACACATTGTTCGATATTACTGAACGCATGGCCGGCCCTGATGTGGCGGCGGTGTACAGCAACTGAATTTGACTGCCTGACAAGGAGAACAAGAGATGGCGAGTCACCAAGCACACGAAACGCACGAAGCTTATTACGTACCGGCCCAGAGCAAATGGCCCATAGTCGGATCGATCGGCATGCTCACCTCGGTATTCGGTGGCGGCACCATGATGGTCAGCAATGGCGAAAGCGGCTACCTGATACTCATCGCTGGCGTACTGATTCTGACCTGGATGATGTTCGGCTGGTTTGGAGATGTGATCAAGGAAACCCACCAGGGCCTGTACAGCGCCCAGATGGATCGTTCCTTCCGCATGGGCATGGGCTGGTTCATTTTTTCCGAAGTCATGTTCTTCGCCGCATTTTTTGGTGCGCTATTCTATGTGCGCACCTTCGCCGGCCCCTGGCTGGGTGGCGAGGGTGACAAGGGCGTCGCCAATATGCTCTGGCCAAACTTCGAGTACGTATGGCCATTGATGACCAACCCTGACCCAGGCCTTTTCCCGGGTCCGCAGGAAATCATCAGCCCCTGGCAGCTACCGCTGATCAACACCATTATTCTGATCACCTCGAGCGTGACCGTCACCTTTGCTCACCATGCCCTGCGTGCCAACAAACGCGGCGCTCTGAAAGCCTGGCTGGGTCTGACGGTGGCTCTCGCCGTGGTTTTCCTGGGGCTGCAGATTGCCGAGTACTTCCACGCCTATAACGATCTGGGTCTGACGCTGGATTCAGGTATCTACGGCGCAACCTTCTTCATGCTGACCGGCTTTCACGGTGCTCACGTACTGATGGGCACGATCATTCTGTCGGTCATGCTGTTACGTATTTTCAAGGGGCACTTCACGCCGGAGCAGCATTTCGGATTTGAAGCGGCCAGTTGGTACTGGCACTTTGTCGACGTAGTCTGGGTCGGTCTGTTTATATTCGTCTATATATTCTGACATTGCTCGGCGGCCTTAGCGCCGCCGAGCCTGATGGCTCCAGCGACCATCAGTGCAGCCAGGGTGTGTTCCAGGTGAACTGACCGGACCAGAAACCATAAGCGATCAGCAGCATCACTGTGACGGTCAACGCAATGCGCACGCTCAGCGCTGTCACCAGACGGCTCTGGCCGTTCACGTCCTTGACCAGAAAGAACAGGCCACTGAAAAGACTGACGACAATCGCCAGCAGCAAAGCGAGAATGACCAGTTTTAACCACATAATCGAACGTCCATGCTTATGAAAGGTTTGGCCATTATAGCCCCAGCCAATGCTTAAGGTTGCCATGTCTGCTACTTCCTATGCCCTACCAAGATTCGCTCCAGGCTGGGCCCTGACAGCGTTTGTCGGGTTCTTTTTGCCTGTCCTGCTGCTACTGGGGTTCTGGCAGCTGGATCGTGCCGAAGAAAAACGACTGTTGCAGACTCGCATGGATCAGAGTCGCAGCGCGGTAGCTGTCCCCGTGGACGCACTGCAAGGCTCCGACGACGTTGCCTGGCGTCCCGTGCAAATGCAGGGCATTTTTGATCCGGAACTGATCTGGTTTCTGGATAACCGTACCCGCGATGGAAACGCCGGCCTTGAAGTCCTGCAAGTATTTATCGATGCCGACTCGGGCAAAAGACTGATAGTCAATCGTGGGTGGCTTCCCTGGCCCGACCGACGGCAGGTCCCGCATGTCCGCACACCAAGGGGTTCCCAGCGTCTCGATGCAGAGGCCTTACCCCCTGTGGAAACCGGCTTCACCATGGGCACCGCCAACGTAGTGCCGGGTTGGCCAAAACTGATAACGCGCATTGATATGGATGCGATGCGCGAAGCCAGCGGAGAAACCTTGCTTCCCTGGATGGCGAGATTGCGCACCGGCAGTGACGCCGCGCTGACGCTCGATTGGCCCAAACTACCAATGACCTCCAGTAAACACACCGCCTATGCCGTTCAATGGTTTGCATTGGCACTGGCCCTGCTGGCACTCTTTATCTGGGCTGGATTGCGGCCCGACACCCCGGAGAAAAACAAGAATGCATGACAGGGAACAAACCTCCGCGCCCAAGGCAAAACCGCGCGGGCAACTCAAATTACTGGCCATCGTGGCTATTGTCGTGGGGCCTATATTTCTGGCAGGCCTGATGGCCAAGCTGGGCATGGGTATTCCTGACTCGCAAACCAATCGCTCGGACCTCATCGAACCAGCCATTTCCGTTGAAGACTGGCAATTGAACATCGAGCCAATAGGTTACGGCTCACCCTGGCGACTCGTAGTCACGTCCACGGGTGACTGCGAAGCGGCCTGCATGGAACTGGTCAATGAAGCCCGGCAGATCAATGTCGCCCTGGGCCGTGAAGCGGGCCGGGTAGAACACCTGTTGGCGCTGGACGTACCGGCATCGGACCAACTGGTCGAGCGACTTGAGCGCGACTACCCCCGCCTCGAGCGGGCCCGGCTCGATCAGGACGCCTACGGTAGAAGTCTGGCAGTACACCCCCAGGAGTGGCGTGAAGGCGCCCAGCTCTGGCTGATCGACCCCCTGGGCAGAGTAGTCCTGCATCAGGATCCCAGTGAGCCGGGCAAGCAACTGCTTGACGACCTCAAGCACCTGTTGAAAGTATCCAAGGTAGGCTAACGACCATGCGCAAACCCGGTTACGTTTTTGCCCTCTGTGCCCTGGCGCTCGGCTTCGTCGTGGTGATACTAGGCGCCTATACCCGCCTCGTTCACGCCGGGCTAGGCTGCCCTGACTGGCCTGGCTGCTATGGTTTCCTTGGTGTGCCTCGGTCAGCCGAGTCCATCCAGCTTGCCGAGCTTCGTTTCCCCGATGATCCGGTCGAGGTATTCAAGGCCTGGGCCGAAATGATTCATCGCTATGTGGCGGGCTTGCTTGGTCTGATTATTCTTGGCCTGGCGCTATTCAGCCTGCGTCAGCGGCGCGTGCCCGGATACCCAGTGGGCCTGAGTTTCGGTTTGCTACTACTGGTTATCTGTCAGGCAGCCTTCGGTATGTGGACCGTGACCTTGAAGCTCTGGCCGCAAATTGTCACCGCACACCTGCTTGGTGGTTTCGCCACGCTCAGCCTGCTTCTGCTGCTCTCGCTGCGCCTTTCCGGACGCTTCACTCCGTTGTCACCACGCAAGGTAGTGGTACGCGTGCGGTATTTCGCCCGGTTCGCCCTGATCGTGGTTATCGGCCAGATCATGCTGGGTGGCTGGACCAGTACCAATTATGCAGCGCTTGCATGTGTCGACCTGCCGACCTGCCACGGCGTTTGGTGGCCTGAAATGGACTTTGCAGCGGGCTTTCACCTGTTCCATGAGATCGGCCCCAATTACCTTGGTGGAATACTCGAAGGAGAGGGTCGTACGGCGATTCACGTAACCCACCGGATCGGAGCCGTGATCACCAGCGCCGTATTACTGCTGCTGGCCTGGCGGATGAAGGAGATCCATCTCGGCCGGCTAGCGAGCTTGTTGCTGGTAGTGCTCGCAGCGCAGGTCACTCTGGGTGCCAGCAACGTGCTGCTGCACCTACCGCTGGCTGTAGCGGTAGCGCATAACGCAGTGGGAGCATTGCTTCTGCTGGTGATGGTGGCTATCAACTACCGCCTGCGTGCACCTGCAAGAAATGCGTTTTTTAGCCCAGATCGATCGTCAGGGCTACTGGCCAGCCAATGAACCCTGGCGCATACTGCGGACATAACAATAAATCGAACAATGACGAACGCTGCGGCGTTCTGGGGAAGCACAGATGACGACCTTGACCAATACCGCACAGGCCGGCGCCCTGTGGCGCGATTACCTCGAGCTGACCAAGCCCAAGGTTGTGGCGCTGATGATCATCACCTCGGCCATCGGCATGCTGCTCGCCACCGAGGGCATGGTGCCCTGGACGGTTCTGCTGCTGGGTAATCTGGGGATCGCATTGTGCGCCGGTTCAGCGGCAACAGTGAACCACCTGGTTGACCGCCGCATTGATATACACATGGCACGTACCCAGCGTCGACCGATGGCCCAGGGCCGAGTCAATCCAATCAGTGCCATGCTCTTTGCACTGGTGATGGGCATTACCGGGATGGCGATCCTGCTGGTCTGGATCAACCCGGTCACAGCCTGGTTAACGCTGGGCTCGCTGTTAGGCTACGCAGTTGTCTACACGCTGTTCCTCAAGCGCGCCACTCCGCAGAATATCGTGATTGGCGGCATTGCCGGTGCCGCACCACCGCTGCTCGGCTGGACCGCCGTGACCGGGCAGATAGATGCCGAAGGCCTGCTCCTGGTACTTATTATCTTTGCCTGGACGCCTCCGCATTTCTGGGCACTGGCCATCCACCGCAAGGCTGAGTACGCCAAGGTGGATATCCCGATGCTGCCGGTGACCCACGGCGAGCGCTACACCAAGCTGCACATCCTGCTCTACACCTTCATTCTGCTTGCCGTCAGCATGCTGCCATTCGTTATCCATATGAGCGGCCCCATCTACCTGGCCGCGGCTCTGTTGCTGGGTCTGCGCTTCATTGACTGGGCCTGGGCAATGTGGCGCGACAGCCGCCCCCACGCAGCAATCAAGACCTTCAAGTTCTCGCTCTGGTATCTGCTCTGGATCTTTGTAGCTCTACTGGTCGATCACTACGTCGGAGTCGCCGGATGGCTATGAGTGGTGTGCAAAAGACGGTGCTGGTCACCGTCGCAGCAATTGCACTGGTGCTGGGGGCGGTCGTAGCCAAGGTCAATCGGCAGGCACCGCTGGACCGGGAAGTACTCTCGAATTCAGGTATCTTTCTGTTCGACAATCCGCGCAACCTGCCAGATGTCGAACTTCAGGCCGCCACCGGCGACACGTGGGGCAACCAGGATCTGGCTGGACAATGGGATCTGCTGTTTTTCGGTTATACCTTCTGTCCGGATATCTGCCCGACCACCATGGCGGACTTGCGCTCGGTAGTCGAATCGCTTCCATCCGGCGCACGCGAACAATTGCGCGTCACCATGGTCAGCGTCGATCCAGAGCGTGATACGCCACAACAGTTGACCGAGTATCTGGCTTACTTCAAGTCTGGATTCAAAGGGGTAACCGGGGAACCGCCCGAGTTGGCCAAGCTGGCACAGGCACTCTCGGTTGCTTATATTCCACCGGATACCAGCGAAGAAAACTACCTGGTCGACCATAGCGGGCAGGTAGTGATGGTCAACCCCCAAGGCCAGTATGTCGGTTTTATTCGACCTCCCTTCAAGATCGCCGAACTGAGCCTGTGGCTGCCACGAATCATGAATCCCCAGTAGATGAGTGGCTGTTGACCGCCTGAGTTGCTGCCGGCCCGCCGGCAACAATCTTATCCTTGGTCAGCCTGATCACCTTTCCCGTCCTGCCTGCAACACCTGCTGCCTGCCCATCCTTCTGAGACCCTGCGCGTGCCTGGCTGAGCAGCACGGGGATCAACTTGCCCTCGGTCAATCCCTTCCAGAAACGCAGCGGCATATGGCCCTGCATAACCTTGCGGTTCAGCCGTGCGGGATTGAAGATACTTGCATAGTAGGTTTCCCAGAGCGCGTCATCCTTGCCCCGAACTGCCTCTGCCCTGGCCAGCCACTCTGGCGGACAGGGTTGGCGATAACGCAATTGCTCGCCATCAAACCAGACACCGTCACGTGGCGTGGCGATCAACCAGCGCTGTCGACCGAGCCGCTCGGCAAAATGCATGCTCGCACTGGCGAGAATGTCGTGGGCAGGCTCGTGCCAGGCTACATAATCGAGCTGCTCATCCGCTGGCAGGGGATGAAAACGCAGAAACGCATGCAGATGATGCGCCTCACGGCTTGCCGACTTCATACGCCGGTGCATTTCACTACCATCAGGGTCACCGGCAAGCATCGCCTGACGCTCCCCCCTGACCACCCGCCAGAGAATCCGGTAAAGCAGATTCCAACGCCCTGCCGTGCGATAACGAGCTGCGCTTTTTAACTGAACAAGAAGCTCCGCTGGAATGCGATGAGTTGACGCCGTAGCGGCGGAGGCTGCCGCCGGCTCCGCTGCAAACAACTGCGGAATACTTTCATCCTCCCATACCACGCCGTGGGGCGGCACGTTCTGGGCCAGCAGTTGCCGAGCCTGACTTCGCCAGCGCTCAAAATCATCCTCACAGCACAATACCTGCATTGATTTTCCTTCAGGCCCAAAGCGCCATTTGCGCTGGCTGGTCACTCAACTGCCGGCGTAGCTGACTGGATTCGACCGTATCCTGACGCGGACGGTAGTCACTGGTGATGATAAAAGGCCGCGCCTTGTCTATGACGCAGCGCATGCGTACCAGATCCTCAAAGCGGATTCGCTTGAGACGGCGCAGACTGACAATACGTTGCGCTGTCCTGATTCCGATTCCGGGGATACGCGCAATCATTGCCGGCTCAGCCAGATTCAGATCGACCGGAAACTGCGCTCGATTGACCAGCGCCCAGGCCAACTTGGGGTCGATATCCAGGGGCAGATTGCCCTGTGCACCAATCAGTTCACCGGCCTTGAAGCCGTAACTGCGCAGCAGAAAATCGGCCTGATAAAGCCGATGTTCACGCAGGAGCGGGGGCGCCTGAAAGGGGACCGAAGAGGGGCTATTGGGAATGGGACTGAACGCCGAATAGTAGACCCGGCGCAACCGGTAATCGCCGTACAGGGATTCAGCTGTGTGCAATATGCGGCTGTCATCGCTGGCATCAGCTCCAACAATCATTTGCGTGCTCTGCCCGCCCGGGGCAAATTTGGGCGCGCGTTTGTCCGCACGGGACTCATTGGAAGCACTGTCGATTGTGCCCATGGCGCCGGTAATACTGCCAATCTGTTTTTCGGGTGCCAGGCGTATCAGGCTATCCGGGCTGGGCAGTTCGATGTTCACGCTGAGCCGATCGGCATAACGGCCGGCTTCCTCGATCAGTGCCGGGTCTGCCTCGGGGATCGTCTTGAGGTGAATATAGCCCCGGAACTGATGTTCCTTGCGCAGCAACCTGGCTACGCGGATCAACTGCTCCATGGTGTAGTCCGGCGACTGAATGATGCCCGAGCTGAGAAATAATCCGCTGACGTAATTACGCTGGTAGAAATCCAGGGTCAGCTTGACCACTTCTTCGGGCATAAAGCGCGCCCTCGGCACATCACTTGAGCGCCGATTAACGCAATATTGACAGTCATAGAGGCAGAAATTGGTCAGCAGGATCTTCAAAAGAGACACGCAGCGGCCATCCGGTGTGTAGCTGTGACAGATGCCCATACCGTTGGTGGCGCCAATGCCATCCTTGCCCCTGGAGCTGCGCTTGGGAGCGCCGCTGCTGGCACAGGAGGCATCGTATTTCGCTGCATCGGCCAGAATGGTGAGTTTCTCGATGAGTTCCATGGAACAACCTTATACTGTATATATATACAGCATAAGCGCTGACTGGACGCTACTCAACCAGTCTCCACCCATGGTTACAATATGCCTTGGCGCGTTTATTAATCTGGCCCCTCGAACAGCTCACCTTCCACCACCAGCACCGTTTGCCCTGGCGACTTGCGCGGCAGATCCCAACCGCCAGTCAGTGCGCCAAATGATGGCAATACACTTACCTGTTCACGAAACCAGAATACCGGAGCACGCAGACGATCGGCTGCGACCTGCAACGTCAGGACCGGGTGAATGTGTCCGGCCAGCACATGACGTCCCGTCACTGGCTCGGGCTCGTGGCGTAAACGAAAGGGGCCGAGATCCAGATGCTCGTGCCAATCAATACCCAGGTCCACGCCCACGGCGTGCCGGTCGTGATTACCCACCACAGCTTCCATTGACACTGCCTGATGCCGGGCCCGCCAATCGGGAAACAGATCGAGAAAGGGCTCGCCGGAAAGCGGCCGGTGGTGGAAAAAATCACCCAGCACAATCAACCTGTGTGGCTTGAATTCATCCAGCAAAGAGCTCAGCCGTTGCAAGTCATCGCGGCTCTGACCTGTGGGCACTGCCAGACCACGACGACGCATCAGTGCGGCCTTACCAAAATGGGTATCGGCTACCAACAATGCCGATTCTGCGGGATAGAAAAGCGCGCGCTCACCATGTAATACGACATCAGCACCGGCCAACTGCCATTCCAGCGTACGGCTCATGGACGCCTCCCGGGTTTGCGCGCCGCGTGTTTTTCCAGACTCTCCATCATCCGCTTCACCCTTTCGCGCCAGCCTTCTGTACTGATCCGGTTGCGCTGACGCTCTACCCAAAGCGGGAAAGCCAGGGGTGAAAAGCGCTCAAGCGAAACCTGTATAAGCTGCTGACCAACGGCACGCTCAAGCACATTGCGCAGACGCTGGATTTCCAGCTGGTCTTCAAGTACTTCACGACTGGCCTGGGCCAGCAGTCGATGCTCGGGGTCATAACGCTTGAGGGTGTCGTACAGCAGTCCGCTGGATGCCTGCAGCTGTCGATCACTCTTGCCGCTCCCGGGGAAGCCCTGAAACACCAGGCCACTGACTCGGGCGATATCCCGAAACTGGCGGCGGGCCAGCTCACCGGCGTTCAGCGCAGCCAACACATGGTCGAGCAGATCTTCGGGATCAAGCAGTCCATGCCAGTCGCCTTCAGTCAACTCAGGAAAGTCGGTGGAAGTAAGCAGCTCGAGCCCGTAATCGTTGACCGACAGGGAGAACGTGGCTGGCATTATTTGCCCCAGGCGCCAGGCAAGCAATGCTGCCATGCCCTCGTGGGCCAGCCGACCGGCAAAAGGATAGACAAACAGATGGTGACCTTCGCGGGAGGTACAACGCTCGATCAATAACCGGTTACGCCCGGGCAAGGCTGATTGCTGCTTTTGCAGCTCCAGCACCGGAGCGATGGCAGCCACCTCGGCATCCTCATACTGACCCGCCTGCACCTCTTCGAAAATCTCCAGAACGCTATCCGCCAGCTCGCTGGACAACGGCAAGCGCCCACCATACCAGCGCGGAACGCTGTGCCGCTTGGTCTTGGCCAGACGCACATAGGCGACCAGATCCCGCACCTTGACCAGCTCCAGAGCACGACCGGAAAACAGGAATACATCACCGGGCTTGAGCCGGGCAACGAAGGTCTCTTCGATGCTGCCCAGGCTTGCGCCTTTCATGAAACGTACCTGAATCTGCGCGTCACTGGTGATGGTACCTATCGCCAGCCGATGACGACGGGCAATACCGGTGTCTTCCACCGTGTAGCGACCGTCCAGCACCACTACTCGCTGAAACTGGGGGTAGTGCTCCAACACCGGTCCGCCTTGGGTAATGAACACCAGGCACCAGTTAAAGAGGTTTTCGTCCAGTTCAGCAAAAGCATGGGTACTGCGCAACTCGGTCAGCACCTGCTCGGCCACGAAACCGGGCCCCGCCGCCAGGGTAACGAGATGCTGTACCAGCACATCAAGGCTCAGGCGGGGTGGTCTCCGGGCCTCAACACGGCCCGCCTCCCAGGCGCGGCGCACGGCGGCGATTTCCACCAGCTCCAGCGCATGACTTGGTACACAGAGAATCTCGCTGGCCGCACCCGGCTGGTGCCCCGAGCGCCCGGCCCGCTGCATCAGTCGAGCCACGCCCTTGGGGCTACCGATTTGCACAACTCGATCCACAGGTGAAAAATCCACACCCAGATCCAGGCTGGAAGTGCAGACGACACAACGAAACTCGCCCTGGCGCAATCCCTCTTCAATGCGTCGACGCACCTTGCGATCAATCGAGCCATGATGTAGCCCGAGCTCGGTCACCCATTCCAGCCGCGCCTTGATGATTGCCTCGAACCAGAGCTCGGACTGGGAGCGGGTGTTGGTAAACAGCAACGCGGTCTTGCCTTCACCCAGGTAATCAAGCACACCCTCAAGCTGTGACAGGCCCAGATGCCCTGCCCAGGGAAAGCGCTCGACGTTGGTCGGACAGAGGCCGCGAATAGTCAACGGCTTGGCCTGCGCTCCGGCAATAGATTCCCCCGCTGCCGTACCTTCGCCAAGCAGGACCGCCATGGCTTCTTCCAGGTTACCCAGGGTGGCTGACAGCCCCCAGACGGATAGTGCGGGATGACGCGCACGCAGCCAGGCCAGACACAATTGCAGCTGCACACCGCGCTTGTTGCCGAGCAACTCGTGCCACTCATCGACGATGACCGCATCCAGGTGCTTGAAGCTTTCTTCCGCATTGCGATAGGAAAGCAGAACCGACAGGCTTTCCGGTGTGGTAACCAGGGTTTCAGGCAACGAACGGCGTTGGCGCGCACGCACACTAGCGCTGGTATCGCCGGTACGGGTTTCGACTTTCCAGTCCAGACCCAGGTCATCGGCGGCCTGTTGCAGATGGCCGGCGGTGTCGCTGGCCAGCGCACGCAGTGGAGTGATCCAGAGCACACGTAGACCACCACGGCGCGCCGGTTTTTCCAGGGCGGCGGACACCGGACCCAGCCAGGCCGCGAGGGTTTTGCCCGAGCCGGTTGATGCATGAATCAAACCGCTGCGCCCGGCACGAAATGCCTGCCAGGCCTGTCGCTGAAAGGCAGCAGGGGTCCAACCCTGGCTGGCAAACCAGGCCTCGACCTTCCCCAGGCCCTCTCCAGTGTCCCTGGCCAAACCGGGTTTAACCGCCATACAGGCGCAGCAGGTCCTTCACCTGCTCCAGGGTGTCGGCTTCAGCTACCGGTTTATCCTGGCGCCAGCGGACTATGCGCGGAAAACGTAAAGCAATGCCGGACTTGTGCCTGGGGGAGGGCTGAATACCTTCGAAGGCAATTTCCAGCACATGCTCGGGCTTGAGCGAGCGCACCGGACCGAACTTTTCAACGGTGTTTCGGCGTATCCAGTGATCAAGCTTCTGAATTTCCTTGTCGGTCAGGCCTGAATAGGCCTTGGCAATAGGCACATAGGCGTCGCCATCACGTACCGCCAATGTGTAGTCGGTATACAGATTCGCGCGGCGGCCATGACCTGGCTGGGCGTAGAGCAATACTGCATCGATGGTCAGCGGCTCAATCTTCCACTTCCACCAGTCGCCCCGCACTCGCCCGCTGCGGTAAGGGCTGTCCAGCCGCTTGAGCATGAGACCTTCGACCATGCGTTCCCGGCTGGTTTCCCGTTGTGCGGCCAGGGCGCCCCAGTCTGCCACGCTGACGCTGGGACTGATGCGGATGGCCGACCGCTCACTGCCTGACATTAACCTTTCCAGCAGCGCCCGACGTTCGCGCAACGGCCGCTCGCGCCAGTCCTGCCGCTGATATTCCAGCACGTCGTAGGCAAGGAAAATCACCGGTACCTCACGCCGTATTTTCTCGCCAACAGTCTTGCGCTGAATGCGCCGCTGCATCTGCGAGAACGGCAACACATCGTTATCCCAGGCGAGAATTTCACCGTCGAGGACCACCTCCGGCAAATCCGCTGCAGCTGCCTCCACCTCAGGGAAGAGGCCGTTCATCGGTTCCTCCCCCCGTGACCAGAGCCAGACGCCGCCGGGTCGGGCAATCAGCTGCGCACGAATACCATCCCACTTCCATTCAGCCAGCCAGTCCTCGACGGCGCCGAGTGATTCAGCCTCACCCTCTAGGGGCGAAGCCAGAAAGAACGGGTAGGGCTGGCCCTCACGTTCTTCACGTTGTTCCGGGTCGAAGAGGGCCGTAAAGAATCCGGCAGTGGGTTCAAACTCACCAATCAGTCGCCGTGCGATCAAGGCCCGGGGCAGGTCCCCCAGGGTCGAGAGCGCACGCTCGACAAGCCCGCGCGAGACGCCCACCCGCAAGCTGCCCGTGAGCAGCTTGTTGTAGAGAAAACACGCCGGCCGCGGCAAGCTGCGCCAATGCGCCAGCACATGGGCCTTCTGCTCAGACTCATCGAGCTTGCGCAGCCCCAGTACTGCCTGCTCGATCCATTCAGCCAGAGAGCCATCAACCGCCCGACGTCCGCTATCATCTTCCATGAGCAGACTGATGGTTTCGGCCAGATCACCCACATGCTGATAGGTTTCATCGACCAGCCAGTCCGGCAGCCCAGTCGCCTCGGCCAACCATTCGCGCAGCTTGCGGGGACCGATCAGGCGTTTCATCCTGCGCCCGGCCAGCATATAGACAGCCCAGGCTGCATCGCCTGGTGGCGCATCCCGAAAAAAGTCGATCAGTGCGTCCAGCTTGACCTGGGTGCGCGTGGTGGCATCGAGTTCGGCATAGAGGTCGGCGAAGGCCTGCATCAATCGTCCTCGGCGCCATACAGGGTGGTCAACGCCCGGGCATCGATACCCTCATGCTCGCGCAAATAGCGAACCAGGTCGTCGCTGCGCCCGTGGGTCGTCAGTACAGTGCTGGCGCCGCAATCGCGGATGGTATCGAGTAGTGCCGGCCAGTCAGCATGATCGCTGAGTTCGAAGCCCTGATCATAGCCCCGGCGGCGGCGGTTACCGCGTATCCGCATCCAGCCCGAAGCAAAGCCGGTACTGGCATTCTTGTATCGGCGCATCCAGGGCGAGCCGGCGGCGGAGGGCGGTGCCAATATCAGCTGCCCATTCAGGTTTTCCGTGCGGGGCAATTCCGAAACCGGCTGAGTAGGCAGCATGGCAACATCCGCTTCACGATAGAGTTCGGTCAGCGCCACCATCGCGCCATGCAGATACACCGTACGATCGGTATGCGCAGCCAGCGCCGCCAGCACCCGCTGCGCCTTGCCAAAGGCATAGGTAAACAGAACACACGGCCGATCCGGATTGCCGGACCACCAGTCCCAGATTTGCTGTCCCACCTCCTCTACCGGCGGCCAGCGATAACAGGGCAGTGCAAAGGTAGCCTCGGTAATCAGCGTGTCGCAGGTCACCACTTCGAAGGGTGCACAGGTGGGGTCGGCATCACGCTTGTAATCGCCGCTCACCACCCATACCCGTCCATCGTCATGAGCCACGCGCACCTGCGCCGAGCCCAGTACGTGACCTGCCGAATGCAGGCTCAGGGTGATGGGTCCGAAGCGTCGCTGTTCGCCATATTCCAGCCCGGTGAATTCATGCTCGCCCAGGCGATGGCGCAGAATGGGGACACTCAGATGCTGTGCGTAATACAGCTGATGGCCTGAACGGGCATGGTCGGCGTGGGCATGGGTAATCACGGCCGTCGCTACCGGTCTCCAGGGATCGATATGAAAGTTGCCAGCGGGGCAATAAAGCCCTTCATGTGTGGGAATTACCAGGGGATCATGCATGTAGGGGCGTAACTGTTGTCCGATTCGGTTTCAGCCTATCCGAGAATTAGGACAACGGGATCCTCGAGCTGTTACAGCGCATGTAACAGCTCGATAAATTGGCAGGGGTACTTCTGCTCAGGTGCGCCGGGGAACCACAACTGCCAGCAGAAACAGCAGGGCCGCAGACACGACGATGGATGGGCCCGCCGGAGTATCCAGGTTCCAGGACAGCGCCAGCCCCCCCAGCACTGCCAGACAGCCCAGCACGCTGGCGCCCATGGCCATCTGCTCCGGCGTGCGCGCATGACGCTGCGCCGCTGCGGGGGGAATGATCAACAGGGAGGTAATCAGCAACACCCCGACGATCTTCATCGCCACCGCGATCACGATGGCGATCAGCAGCATCAGTGCCAACCGTATGGCCGTGACCGGCAACCCTTCAACCCTGGCCAATTCCTCATGCACCGTAATCGACAACAACCGCCGCCACAGCCAGACCAGCAATACGCTCACCAGGCCGAGGCCCCCCAGCATCCAGTACAGATCTGACCGGGCGATGGCCAGCAGATCGCCGAACAGATAGGCCATCAGATCCACCCGCACGTTATCCGATAGCGCCAGGACCACCAGACCCAGTGACAACGTACTGTGTGCCAGAATCCCCAGCAGCGTATCGCTGGCGAGCCATTGCTTGTGCTGCAGGGCAACCAGCAGAACCGCGAGGAGGACACAACCCAGTGTGACCGACACGGTCAGATTGATTTCCAGCAGGATACCCAGCGCCACCCCGAGCAGTGCCGAATGTGCCAGGGTATCGCCGAAATAGGCCATCCGCCGCCAGACCACGAAGGATCCCAGCGGCCCCGCAGTCAGAGCCAGAGCGAGCCCGGCAAGCATTGCGTAGAGCAGAAAATCAGGCATGGTTGCAACCGGGTCCATGTTGATGGGGTTCGCCATCGACGACTTCACCGTGCAGGTCGTGGGCGTGATCATGGTGGTGGCTGTAAATCGCCAGCGCGCTCGCGCGCTCGCCAAACAGGGCCAGGAAGGCGGGATCGGTACTGACCTGCTCGGGGTGGCCGGAGCAGCAAACGTGGCGATTCAAACACACCACCGTGTTAGTGGTGGCCATGACCAGATGCAGGTCGTGGGACACCATCAAAACGCCACAACCGTAGCGATCACGCAGCCTGTTAATGAGCTGATACAGCTCGACCTGGCCGTTCACATCCACGCCCTGGACCGGCTCATCAAGCACCAGCAAATCCGGCTGACGCAACAACGCCCTGGCCAGCAATACGCGCTGCAGCTCACCCCCCGATACCTGCTGCAATGGCCGCTCGCTCAGGTGCGGCGCGGCAACGTCTTCCAGCGCGGCCAATCCCTGCTCCCTGGTCACGCCCGGCGCCAGCAGCAGAAAGCGCAATACGGTCAAAGGCAAACTGGCGTCTACTTCCAGTTTCTGCGGCATGTAGCCAATACGTAAACGGGGCTCGCGTATAACCGAGCCCGAGTCTGCCTTGAGCAGTCCGAGCACTATCCTGACCAGACTGGTCTTGCCCGCCCCGTTAGGTCCGATCAACGTCACGACCTCGCCACGACGAACGCTCAGGCTGACATTCTCCAAAATCGCGTTGCCATGCAGGCGAAGACTGACGTTATTCAGGTCGAGTAACCGCTCGCTCATGCTGCCGCCTGACACTGGGCGCACACACCGATGATTTCCACGGTTTCGGCTTCAATCTGAAAACCCGCAGCGTCGGCACTGTCAGCGATAGCACGCCGGATAGGCGCGCGATCCAGCTCAATGGCAATGTGACACTGCTTGCAGATCAGAAACTGTCCTTGATGGCTATGCTCGGGGCTTGGGCAGCCAATGAACGCATTGAGTGAGGCTATCCGATGAACCAGACCCTGCTCGAGGAGAAAATCCAGCGCTCGATACACCGTCGGTGGTGCCGCGCGGCGGCCATCCTCACGAGCCAGCGTATCGAGAATATCGTAGGCACCCAGCGGCTTGTGGCTGGCCCAGACCAGTTCCAGCACACGTTTGCGCAACGCGGTGAAACGCACACCAGCGCGTTCGCACAGCTGCTCGGCGGACTCCAGCGCACCACTGACACATTCGTTGTGATCATGGGGCTGATGCGGGTCATTGGGCATGCTTGGATCTGGCATGGCTGCTGGGCCTTCAAAGTGGGTCTGTGCAAGGGCGTAAGTGCTGTTATCATATAACACTTTTATCCTTGGAGGTATGGCCCATGCGGCTGCGTCTGTATTTCTCCCTGTTGTGCCTGCTCGGCGCCGCTCCTGCCCTGGCTGCCGAAAATGCCCGGGTCCTGACCACCATCAAACCGCTGCAACAGATTGCCGCCGCCGTCATGGATGGCGTTGATACTCCGGCTCTGTTGATGGAGCCCGGCGCTTCCCCGCATACCTATGCGCTTCGCCCCTCCGACCGCCGCGCCCTGGCTGGGGCAGAGCGTATCTACTGGGTAGGGCCGGAGCTGGAACTGTTTCTGCAGGACCTGCTGGAGCGCCAGGACAACTCCGTAGCATTGTTGCACTTGCCGCAGATGACCGTCAGGGAGCAGATGCAATCGCATAACTTTCAAAATGAAAAGCCCGCCGACCACCATGGCCACGATACCCACGGCCACCACCATGACCACGGCAGCCTGGATCCGCATATCTGGTTATCGCCTGCCAACGCCAGCGCCATTGCCCGCTACATGGCCGAGGATCTCGCCAGTGTGTATCCACAGCAGGCCGATCAGTTGCAAGCCAACCTGGACCTGTTCGAGCAACGCCTTACGGCAATGGACAACAATCTGCGAGCACGGCTGAGCACGCTGCAGAAAAAGCCCTATTTTGTCTTTCACGATGGCTACGGTTACTTCGAGGATCACTACGGCATGCGGCCTCAAGGAATCTTCAGCCTGTCCCATGAGGTGCAACCCGGCGCGCGTCACATCAACCAGTTGCGCCAGCAATTGCAGGCCGCAGGTCCGAGCTGCGTCTTTACCGAGCCGCAATTCACTCCGCGCCTGATCAATAGCCTGACTGAAGGGTTACCAATCAGTGTCGGGACGCTGGATCCACTTGGCAGCGCGATTGATGTGGGACCCCAGGGTTACGAACGTACACTGGAGGACATTGCTGGGGCACTTGCCGGTTGCCTGGAAACGCTCTGATCAGAGCGCCATGGGTAGTTGCACGGCCACCTCGCGGTGGCCTTCGAGAACCCGCAGAAAATGTTCGGGATCCTTGATCAGTACCCCAGGCTTCTCCTGATGACTCGCAGCCGCTATTCGGCGCGAGAGCCAGAAACGCAGCGCTGCCAGCCGCAACATATCCGGCCAATGAGTCGCTTCCACCGGATGAAAGCGCCGCTGCCCAGCGTAACCGGCTAACAGTGCCTGGGTAAGTTCCTGGTCAAGCCGGGCATTTTCGTCCAGACACCAGTCGTTTGCGCAGATCGCCAGGTCATAGAGCGCCCAGCCAGTTGCTGCGTTGTAAAAATCGATCAAACCGGTCAGGTTGGGGCCTTCGAAGAGCACATTATCGCGAAACAGATCACCATGCAGAACCGTCTTCGGCATGGGTGGGCGCTCGGCCAGCAGATTTTGCATAAGTGGCACCATGGGCCCGATCAGCTCACGTTCCGACTCACTCATGTCGCCGAGCATGTCACTGGTCTGTTTTTCCATCCAGGCCAGCCCGCGATCACTCTGACGCACCAGTTGACTGGAATCTGTTGCCGCATGCATTTGCGCCAACACCTTTCCGAGTGCCTGGCAATGTCTCTCGTCCGGCTGCTGTACATGCTTGCCGGGCAAGCGCGGCTGCAACAGCGCTGGCTTGCCGTTCAGGGTGTGCAGCTTGCGGTCCAGCTGATCCGGTACAGCAAAGGGTACCGGTAGATCAGCCGCATGCAGACAATCGAGCAGACTGACAAAGAACGGCAGCTCATCCACAGGACCGCGCTCGACCAGCGTAAGTACAAACTCGCCCTGCTCGCAGCTAACGAAAAAATTACTGTTCTCAGTGCCTGCAGCAATACCTTCGAACGCCACCAGCCGGCCGAGTTCGAAGGGCTTGAGAAAGGCGCTCAGCTCGTTCTGACTGAGGGGCGTGAATACAGACATCAGGTCAGCCTACCATTCAAAGATCTTCCAGGACGGTATGCGCATACCTTCAGGTTGATCCGAGCGCATGAAATTGCCCTCGTCATCCACTGCAACCAGAAAGTAGGGCACTCCGCTATTGGGTATCACCTTGATAGCATAAAGAAATCCGTTG
Source organism: uncultured Halopseudomonas sp. (assembly GCF_963977355.1). Lineage (NCBI taxonomy): Bacteria > Pseudomonadati > Pseudomonadota > Gammaproteobacteria > Pseudomonadales > Pseudomonadaceae > Halopseudomonas > uncultured Halopseudomonas sp. The sequence goes on from NZ_CAXBOV010000006.1 coordinate 40,797, forward strand.
ACCCGGTATTCCTCTACCGTGCGATCACCCTCCTGACGGATAACGACTTCGGGTTCGCCCGTCAGAGCCTCCTGGGCCAGAGCGGTCGAGCCAATAGTGAGTACCAACCCGGTAACGGCCAATGCACGGCCAAGTATGCGTATCATGATAGTCTTGTCCCTTGATGATTTTACCCCTTCATTCTAGCCTCTTTTAGCCATGGGAAGTTGACCTGAAGCATGACTGATCAAGCCCCCCTCGTTCTGGTAGATGGTTCCTCCTACCTATACCGGGCATTCCACGCGCTGCCGCCATTGATGACCTCTACCGGGAAACCCACCGGAGCGGTCAAGGGCGTGCTCAATATGCTCAACAGTTTGCGCCGGCAGTATCCGGACAGCCCTTTTGCGGTCGTATTCGACGCCAAGGGCAAGACCTTCCGCGATGACCTCTTCGAGGACTACAAGTCCCAGCGTCCGCCGATGCCTGACGATCTGCGCGTACAGATCGAACCCTTGCACGCCAGTGTCAGGGCTCTGGGCCTGCCGCTACTCTGCGTGGATGGCGTCGAGGCAGACGATGTTATCGGCACACTGGCCCGCCAGAGTGCCGCAGCGGGCTGCCCTGTGGTGATTTCCACCGGCGACAAGGACATGGCGCAACTGGTGGACGAGCACATCACACTGGTCAACACCATGAGCGGAACCGTGCTCGATATTGCCGGGGTAAAGGAAAAGTTCGGCGTGGGCCCCGAGTGCATCATCGATTTTCTCGCGCTGATGGGCGACAAATCAGACAATATTCCGGGTGTCCCCGGGGTTGGCGAGAAGACCGCTGTTGGCCTGGTCGCCGGTATCGGTGGCGGACTGGACCTGATCTACGCCAACCTCGACAAGGTACCCGAGCTGCCGATCCGTGGAGCCAAGAAGCTCCCCGAGAAGCTGCTGGAGCATAAGGAGATGGCCTATCTCTCCTATCAGTTGGCGACCATCAAGATAGATGTCGAACTTGAGCTGCGCGCTGACGCGCTGATGCCGGGCGAGCCCGACCGCGAGGCGTTGAAGACCCTCTATCAGGAGCTGGAGTTCAAGAACTGGCTGGATGATCTGCTGCGCGAAGAGAAGGCAGAGGGTGTCGCGCGAGCAGCGCCTGACCAGATGGAGACTGCCGAAGCCAGCTATGAAACCATCCTTGCCTGGGAAGACTTCGAACGCTGGCTGAGCAAGCTCAAGGCCGCGCCACTGTTTGCCTTTGACACCGAAACAACCAGCGTCCACGCGCAACTCGCCGAGCTGGTTGGCGTCTCGCTGGCGGTCAGCCCCCACGAAGCCGCATACATACCGCTGCGTCACAGCTATATGGGCGTACCCGAACAGCTTGATCGCGACCAGGTGCTGGCCGCCCTCAAGCCGCTGCTGGAAGATATCGACAAACCCAAGGTCGCCCAGCATGCCAAATACGATATCAACGTGCTTGCTCACTATGACATCCGCGTGCGCGGCGTCGCCTTCGACACCATGCTCGAGTCCTATGTGCTGGACTCCACCGCCACGCGGCACGATATGGACAGCCTGGCGCTGAAATACCTGGGCCATGGCACAACCCGTTTTGAAGATATTGCCGGCAAGGGTGCCAAGCAGCTGACTTTCGACCAGATCGCTCTCGAGCAGGCAGCGCCCTACGCCGCAGAAGATGCCGATGTCACCCTGCGCCTGCATCAGACACTCTGGGCCAAACTGGCCGAACAGCCATCCGTCGCCAGTGTGCTGCAGGATATCGAGATGCCGCTGGTGCCGGTGCTGGCCGACATTGAACGCTGCGGCACGCTGGTGGATGCCCAGTTGCTGGGGGTTCAGAGCCGCGAACTGGGCGAGAAAATGGTCGCACTGGAGCGAGAAGCGTTTGAGCTTGCCGGAGAAGAGTTCAACCTCGGCTCACCCAAACAGCTGGGCGTCATCCTGTACGAGAAACAGGGTATACCAGTCATCTCCAAGACCGCCAAGGGTCAACCGTCGACCGCCGAGGCGGTGCTGGCTGAGCTGGCCGAGCAAGGCTACCCGCTGCCCCAGGTCATCATGCAATATCGCACGGTAAGCAAGCTCAAGAGCACCTACACCGACCGGCTTCCCGAGCAGATCAATCCGCGAACCGGCCGCATTCACACCAGTTACCACCAGGCTGTCACTGCCACAGGCCGGCTGTCCTCATCTGACCCGAATTTGCAGAATATTCCAATTCGCAGCGCCGAAGGTCGACGTATCCGCCAGGCGTTCATTGCGCCGGCGGGTTACAAACTGATGGCCGCCGATTACTCGCAGATCGAACTGCGCATCATGGCTCACCTGGCCCAGGACGAGGGTTTGCTGCACGCTTTCCGCCACGACCTAGACGTGCACAAGGCGACAGCCGCGGAAGTATTTGGCGTGGAACTCGAGGCCGTCTCGGCGGATCAGCGGCGCAGCGCCAAGGCGATCAACTTCGGTCTGATCTATGGCATGAGTGCCTTCGGCCTGGCAAAACAGATCGATGTCGACCGCAAGCAGGCCCAGGCCTATATCGACCGCTACTTCACCCGCTACCCCGGCGTGCTCGCCTACATGGAGCGCACCCGCGCCCAGGCTGGAGAGCAAGGCTATGTGGAAACCCTGTTTGGTCGCCGCCTGTATCTACCGGAAATACACGCCAAGAATCAGGCCATGCGCAAGGGCGCGGAACGTACAGCCATCAACGCGCCGATGCAGGGTACGGCCGCTGACATCATCAAGCGCGCGATGGTAACCGTGGATAACTGGCTCCGCGACACTGGCCTGGATGCACGGGTTGTCATGCAGGTGCACGACGAACTGGTCCTGGAAGTGCGCGAAGACCTTATCGATCAGGTGAGTACAGGACTCAAGCAACATATGGCAGGCGCGGCATCCCTGGATGTGCCCCTCGTTGTTGACGTGGGTGTGGGCAAAAACTGGGACGAAGCGCACTGAGCGAAAATAATCGGGATTTTGCTGAAAGGTGCCGGAACTAAACAAATCCCAGACTGGTCAGATCCTGTGAATGGCCAGTCAAGCCTTTCGTCTTCCTAGATGTGATTTAGTGTTGGCAGAACGTCGGGCGGTCTTTCCCTAGCACAGCCCGATGCTTGAATCCCGGATCTTTCCTCCCCATAAGAGATCCGGGGTTTTTTTTGCCTGTCATTCAGCGTGTCAGTCTTTATGCTCGTCTTCGGGCAGATCAGTAAGCTGATCATCTTCGGGCTCATCTTCAACGAACAGCCAGCTTTCCAGAATCCCGTAGGCCTCCTCCAGCCCCTGACGCTTGGGCGCGGAAAACAGCTGCACAGTGGCGCGATTACCGTACTCCTTGCGCACGATGGTTTGCACCTTGAGCAGTACATTCTTGGCCGCGCCATAGGCCAGTTTGTCCGCCTTGCTGAGCAGAATATGCGCGGGCAAGCCGGTCACATCACTCCACTCGAGCATCATTCGATCAAAATCCGATAGCGGATGGCGAATATCCATCACCAATACCAATCCGGCCAGGGAGTCACGCCCGGTCAGATAGGCATCCAGGTGCTCCTTCCAATGCTCCTTCAGCGCCAGGGGCACCTTGGCGTAGCCATAACCCGGCAGGTCCACCAGGCGCCGCTGCTCATCCAGGGCAAAAAAGTTGATCAGTTGCGTACGACCCGGCGTTTTCGAGGTACGCGCCAGACGTGCATGGGTCAGCGTGTTCAGGGCGCTGGATTTGCCCGCGTTCGAGCGACCGGCAAAAGCGACCTCATAGCCCCGATCCAGGGGACACTGCTCTACCTGGCTGGCACTTTTAATGAAGGTGGCTTGCTGACAAAGAGATACAAGGGGTGTTGCTAAGGGCATGGGAAGATCCGTTATGCTACTGTCGAGTGGCCGATGACATTCACCTTGACCATTACCTTAGTATATACTGCTGCGGTTTTATATCGCGAAAGCTTACTGCGACATTATGGACGTTGCGTCGCCTTGAGGCGACGGATAGCATGGACCACCAGGTGCGAAGTGCAGTTTCAGGTGTTGTCTTCGGGATAAACGAGGCAGGCTGTTCCACATAACACGGCGTAAACGCCGGAAGAACAGACCAAGCCCCTCTTTCAGCCGTAATTGGATTAGCCGATGAATAAATTACTCGTTAGTCTGGTGTTATCTCTCGGTATGGCCGGTTCGGTCCATGCAATGCAGGGTAACGCTGAAGCCGGTGAAGGCAAAGTGGCCACCTGCGCCGCCTGCCACGGCGCCGATGGCAACAGCGCCATGCCCAACTTCCCCAAGCTTGCTGGTCTGGGCGAGAAGTATCTGTACAAGCAGTTGATGGACGTCAAGGAAGGTCGTCGGGTCATTGTCGAAATGACCGGCATCCTGGATCCGCTGAGTGAACAGGATCTGCGTGATATCGCTGCTTTCTACGACGCACAGGTTCCCGCGATGGGTGTTGCCGACGCGGATCTTGCTGTCCGTGGCGAAGAAATCTTCCGCGGTGGTGACTTGGCTACCGGGCTGCCGGCATGCACTGGTTGCCACTCGCCAACCGGCAAGGGCAACGATCCTGCTGGCTTTCCACGCCTTGCTGGTCAGCATGCAGCCTACACTGCCAAGCAATTGACCAACTTCCGCGAGGGAGAGCGCACCAATGATGGCGAAGCCATGATCATGCGTACCATCGCCGGTCGTCTCAGCAACAAGGACATTGAAGCTGTTGCCAACTACATTCAGGGTCTGCGCTAGATCCTTTATGTTGCAGGGTATGTCCCCTGCTTCACTTCAAGGGTGGCTTAGGTCACCCTTTTTGCTGGCCGCTATAATCTGGCTCGTAGTGAATTTTTTACTGGTTGATCTGTCACATATGGATCAGCTCCAAGATAAAACTCGTTAGGGAAGAAAACATGCGCGTATTGATGACCGCAACACTGGTTTGGCTGCTCGGCAGCTTCACTGCTGTTCAAGCTCAGGCATTGATGGCACCAGCCGAGTTCAAGGCCGGCGAACATTACATCGAACTCACCACGCCAGCACCCACTCAGGATCCTGACAAAATCGAAATAGCCGAGTTGTTCTGGTACGGCTGCGGCCACTGCTTCCAGTTCGAGCCAGTACTTCAGGAGTGGAAAAAGACATTGGCTGAAGATGTGAACTTCCGTGAGGTTCCGGCCGTGTTCGGCGGTGTATGGAACACCCATGCACAACTTTTCTACACAGTTCAGAGCCTGGGCAAGCTGGAAGAAACTCACAAGGCCATTTTCAATGCGATCCATGTTGAGAAGCTGAGTCTGGCCAACGAGGACGAGATGATCGAGTTCCTTGAGCCGTACGGCATCAATGCCGAGGAATTTAATAAAGCCTGGGCGTCGTTCGGTGTGCGCAGCAAAATGTCCGAGGCAGGTCGTCTGGCCAAGGCTTACCGGGCCACCGGCGTTCCAACCTTGATTGTGAACGGCAAATACCGGATCGAGGGCGGTATGGTAGGCGGCTTCGATGGCATGCTTGAGGCGGCGGACTACTTGGTCGATCAAGAGCGCCAGGCACGCTAAGGCATGCCCAAGACCGGACCTGCCAACAAAACCCGCAGACGTTCTCTGCATGGCCAGATGCTACCGGGTAACCTGCAGACCAACGATCTGTGCCCGGCAGGAACGGTTGGCCTGCCTGAAGTGCTCAAACTCCTGAGCTTCAACATTCAGGTAGGCATCAATACCCAGAAATACCATCACTACCTCACGCGTGGCTGGCAACACCTGTTGCCGGCCACGGGTAGACACAATGTGCTCGGACAAATCGGCCGGGTGCTGAGCGACTTTGATCTGGTCGCACTGCAGGAAGTCGATGGCGGCAGTATTCGGTCAGGCTACGTCAACCAGGTCGAACACCTGGCCCGCGAAGGTCAATTCCCCTTCTGGTATCAACAGCTGAATCGTAACCTGGGGCGTTTTGCTCAACACTCCAATGGTTTGCTCAGCCGGTTTGCGCCTGACTACCTTGAAGATCACAAGCTCCCGGGTATTCTGCCAGGCCGCGGCGCCATATTGACCAGCTTCGGCGAAGGGCAGAACTCGCTTCTCGTGGTCATGATGCACCTCGCGCTCAGCACCAAAGGCAGGGCAAATCAACTGGCCTATATTCGGGACCGCATCGCTGATCACCAGCACGTAGTGCTCATGGGTGACATGAATACCCACGCGGAGGATCTGCTCGATCACTCTCCGCTCAAGGGCAGCAAATTGCACACCGCTGAGCTACCCGGCACATACCCCAGCTGGAAACCTGCCCGGGTACTTGATCACATCCTGATCAGCTCCAGTCTCAGCATCGAAAAAGTCGATGTGCTCGCCCATCCTATTTCCGACCACTTACCCGTCGCAATGCACATACGCCTCCCGCCGGGCATTTGCGCCTCTGACTGCAAGCCCTCAGATAGCTGATTCAATCAGGTTCTGGCCAGACGCCCCCTTTTCTATATAATCTTCTGTATCACCGTGTGCAGGAGCACTCATGATCGATTCCAGCAAGACCTCCCGGCAATCCGGCAGCGCAGACACGAAGTCGCCTGCGGAGGGCACTGATCAGCAGGAACTGCTCAAGCGTGGCTTGGTGCGCGTGAGTATCGCAGCGGACGGACTCGATCCGCTGCTCGATAAACGCTTGAAAGAACTCCGTAACGCCTTGCGCAACGATGCCGCCCCCCATCTACTGACCGAGCTGATGCCGGGGCTCGAAAGAGCCGTGCTGGCAGCTGACAGCGCCCGGGAAGAACGCATGCGCAATATCAGTGCATCGTTACGCGCACTGGTCAAGCAACTGCAGCAACGTAGATTGGCAGGCGATATCGGTGCCAGTCTCAAGGATCTTGCCCAGCGCTTGAACACGCCTATCGAATACGCTTCGACGATGGAGGCCCTCATTGCCGACATCGTCAGCTCCCAGGCCCAGGTACTGAATACCGCACCCGGTGAGGCGCCATCCGGGCTGTTATCACGGTTATTCGGCTCAGCCAGCGCACGGGATGCAAAGAAAACGCCCGAGGAACCAGAAGCACTAGAAACGTCAGAACCACCGGAACCACCAGAAACAGCTAAGCCGATTATCCTCGAGCCTCCAGCACCACCGGTACTCAAATCGGAACCTGATGGCCTGATCCCCGAGCTGCCCGCGGCGCAAGCGATTATCGAGGACAAGACTGAAAAACCTGAGGAAAGCGCAGTAGTAGGTAGCCTCGCCGGTGAAGAACAGCACTATTCCAAGGCCGCAGCTCACATCGAAACAATCCTGCTCAACTTGATCTCAGAGCTTCAGGTACTGGAAAGCCAGCGCCTGCAGGCCGAGCAACTGCGTGAGCGTATCGCTGGCGGTTTGAATTGGTATGAACTGGCAGCATCACTTGATGAGCTAGCGCTCCTGGTGCTGGGCAGCCAACAAAGTCGTCAGCAGGATTTCGAGCTGTATCTGAAGCAACTCAACAGCCGTCTGGCCCAGTTCCAGGGCAACCTCGAAGAAGCCCACGAAGCCTATACCGGATCACTGGAGGTGGGCAGGGTACTTGATGGCACCATTCGCGATCAGGTCCAGGACCTGCACGGAGAAGTCAGCTCCGCCACCGACCTGGAAACACTGAAAGCCAATGTACAAAGCCAGCTGGACTCATTGCTGGTGAATGTCGAGCAGTCGCGCACCTTGCATATGGACCGTGAACAGCAGGTCGCGGGACGACTGGAGTCCATGGTCGAGCGTATTGCGGCGATGGAAGTCGAGGCGACTACCTTCCGCAACCACCTGGAAGATCAGCGCAAGCTGGCAATGATTGACGCCTTGACCGGATTACCCAACCGGGCCGGGCTGCAAAAGCGGATGAACGAAGAATACGAGCGCTGGCAACGATACGGTGGCCAGCTACTTCTGGTCGTACTGGATGTAGATTACTTCAAGCGCGTCAACGATCAATTCGGCCATCTGGCTGGGGACAAGGTGTTGAGGCTGATTGCCCAGCAATTGTCGCGGCGCCTGCGAAAATCAGACTTCATAGGGCGGTTCGGCGGCGAAGAGTTTGTCGTACTCATGCCAGGCACCGGCGTTGACCAGGCGGCAATGGTGCTGGAAGAACTGCGCGCAGGTATCGAGGGAAGCCCGTTCCATTTCAAGAAAGAGCGCGTCACCATCACGATTTCTATCGGCTTCACCGACTTCCGCCAGGGCGATTCACTGGATAAGGTCTTCGAACGAGCGGATCAGGCGATGTACCGCGCGAAGGACGGTGGACGTAACCGCCTGGTCCAGGCCGACTGAACGGCATTACCGAGCCCAGGTCTCAACGTATTTACCGTCCGGATCATGCCGCTCGGCCTGCATGGCCACGTTAAAGGCCCTGCCTCCCCTCGGGTCGTGTCCAACCCCGGCGATATAGGCCCAGTTACCCCAGTTACTGGCGGCATCGTAATCAATCAGCTGCTGCTCGAACCATGCAGCACCCAGACGCCAATCCTGCTGCAAATCGTGTATCAGATAACTCGCGGCGATCTGACGTCCACGGTTGGAGAGAAAGCCACTGGCATTCAGCTCTCGAAGGCAAGCGTCGACGAACGGCTGACCGGTATTACCCCCGCGCCAGTCCAACCAGCGTTGATCCGCGCCGCGCGGAGGGGTCCCGTTCTGCAAACCGCCGAAATGGAAAAAGGCGGAGCCGTGTAACCGCAGGCTGAGTCGAAAAAACTCCCGCCAGAGCAATTCGAACCACAGCCAGTAGGTCGAATCGTTGGCGCCGTGTACCGCCTCATGCTCGCGCAATTCATGCATAACCCGGCGCGGTGAAAGGCATCCATGGGTAAGCCAGCTCGATAGTTTCGATGAGAAATGCTTGCCCAGCAGCCCGTTTCGGGTTTCCTTGTAATGCCTTACCGACTGGCTGTCCCATAGATAATCATCCAGCCATGCCCGGCCTGATGTCTCTCCAGGCCCCTCGGGGAGGGCAGACCGAGGCTCTGCCGGGCAGGCTTGCAGACCCAGATCCAGCAGCTCAGGCAAACCCCGCATCAGATCCAGTGCACCCATCGGGAGCGGCGCCATGCCAGCGCTCAAAGGCAATGGCGTATGAGCTGGTGTATGCTTTTCTATCTTGTTACGAAAACGGGTAAATACGCCGGGCATAGCCTCCAGAGAAAAGGGCAGGTCAGCTGGATCAAATAGCGCATTGCTCTCCAACACATGCAGATCCACGTCATGGGGCAAAGCCTGTTTTAGCCTGGCCATCAAAGCCTGCTCATCCGGAGCATGCTCGGCGTGGGCATAAACAGCCTGAACATCCATATCCACACACAGCGAGGGCAGCACTTGCTCCGGCTCTCCCTGCAGCACCAGCAGATCCGAACCCTTGATCCGCAGGGTACGCTGCAAATCCGCGAGACTTTCCAGAATAAACTGTGCCCGCCGCGGGCCGCAGGGCAAGAGCCCACGGCCATCGGGTTGAAACCATCGGGGATCAATACAATAGACCGGGAGACAATCCGTGGCCTGCATCGCGGCAGCCAGAACCGGGTTATCGTCTACGCGTAAATCCTGTTTGAACCACAGCAGGCTAGTCATATACGGGCACACCTATACCAAATCGATACAAAGATGATAATGTGCATAACTATTAATTGCCATGGGAAGACACCGTGAAACAGCCTACATACCCCACATTGCCCTGCCGCGGCTGCCAGGCCGATTGCCCCAACCGCTCACACTGCCAGGGCAAACCATGGCGCAGTGATTTTCAGGGCCAGACCCGTCAGCCCCAGACACCACGGCACTGATACGCTGCAACCCGTGAAGCGGCATGCTAGGCTGCTGCTTTTGACAAGCAGAGCCTTCGACCATGCTGCGCCGTGCGCCCCCATTTCTTTGTCTGTGCCTGCTGTTAACCCTCGGCGGATGTACCCGCAGCCTGGAAATAGACACCCGCTACACTTCGGCAAATCACGACAGTCGCGTGCAGTACATTGTTGTGCATTACACCTCATCCGGCTTCGACCGTGCCCTGCAACACCTGACCCATGGCTCGGTTAGCAGTCATTACCTGATCAGCGAAAAACCCACCACTTACCGCCTGGTCGACGAAGAACATCGCGCATGGCATGCGGGCGACAGTAGCTGGCAGGGACGAACCTGGTTAAACGCCAGTTCAATCGGTATCGAAATCGTTCATCCGGGCTATACCGATACCGCGCAGGGTCGACTCTGGCACCCCTGGCCAGAGGAGCAGATCAACGCGCTGATACCATTGCTGCAGGACCTGCTGAAGCGTCATAAACTTAGTCCTGACCGGGTACTGGGCCACAGCGATATAGCCCCGCAGCGCAAAGTGGACCCTGGCCCGCTGTTCCCCTGGCAGCGCCTTGCAGCCTCTGGCGTATCAATCTGGCCTGATGCCGAAAAGGTAGCTCGAGTCCAGGCAGAGCTGGCAGGCCAGGCGCCCCCGCTGGAATGGTTCGCCGAAGCGCTGGTCCGTTTTGGCTATGGCCTCGAGCCTGATCCACAACAGATCAAAACCACAACCAATGTGCTGGCAGCCTTCCAGATGCGCTTTCGGCCGAACCGGTTCGATGGCCAGCCTGATGCGCAAACAGCGGCAATTCTTGCCACTCTGGTGCCTGAATCGATGCGTTCACCCCTCTGGTGCCGTCCGCAGACATCGCCCACCACGAACCAACTGCCCCCGTGCAGAATCGCCAGCCCGGTCACCAAACCCAATCCCGAGGCTGTCCAGCCATGATCGGCAAACGACTCAGCAGGCTGCATGATGCTTAACGGAATCTGGCTAAGCTTCTTTCTGGCTGCCTTCGCCGCAGCGCTCTGGCAATGGTTGGGCATGGGAGACGCCGAGGTCTTCAGCCGGCTGGTAGCCTCGCTGTTTGAAATGGCGCGCCTCAGCGTCGAGATCATTCTGGTGCTGGTCGGCACCATGACCCTCTGGCTAGGTTTTCTCGCCATTGCAGAGAAGGCCGGGCTAATCCGCGTGCTGGCCCGCGTGCTTGATCCGCTGTTTCGCCGGCTGATGCCCGAGGTACCCAGCGGTCATCCCGCCCTGGGCCACATAAGCATGAATTTTGCGGCCAACATTCTCGGCCTGGACAACGCAGCCACACCGATCGGCATCAAGGCCATGCACTCGCTGCAGAGCCTCAACACCACCCCCAACACCGCCAGCAATGCACAGATTCTTTTTCTGGTACTCAACTCGTCATCGCTTACCCTGCTGCCGGTAACCATATTCATGTACCGCGCCCAGCAAGGCGCAGCGGAACCGACTGCGGTCTTTCTACCCATACTGCTCGCCACCACCGCATCGAGTCTGGTCGGATTGTTCAGCGTTGCTTTCATGCAACGATTGAAGTTGTGGCACCCGGTGGTGCTCGCGTACCTGCTGGGTGGCGGTCTGGCACTCGGACTTCTGCTCACCGCATTGGCGGGGATGTCGGCACAGGCATTGGCGGCCACCTCAAGCCTGGTGGGCAATCTAACCCTGTTCGGAATCGTGATCGCTTTTCTGGTGATTGGCGCGCTGCGCAAGGTCAATGTCTATGACACCTTCATAGAGGGCGCCAAGGAGGGCTTCAGTTTCACCATTTCCCTGTTGCCGTACCTGGTCGCCATGCTGGTTGCAGTCGGCGCTTTGCGAGCCAGCGGCGTACTCGATGCGGGACTCGACGGGGTGCGCTGGGTGGCAGAGGGGCTGGGCTGGGATACCCGGTTTATCGACGCTTTGCCTACCGCGCTCATAAAACCTCTTTCCGGCAGCGGTGCCCGAGCCATGATGATCGAAACCATGGACAACTTTGGCGTAGACAGCTTCCCCGCATTATTGTCTGCGACATTCCAGGGCAGCACCGAAACGACGTTTTACGTGATTGCGGTGTATTTCGGCGCCGTTGGTATAACCCGCATACGCCATGGACTGGGCTGTGCTCTGCTGGCAGATCTGGCCGGTATGCTTACAGCCATCGGCGTCTGCTATTGGTTTTTCGGTTAACCAGGCCCTGTTTTTAACAATTACTGCCGGTCTGGCAAAACACCATCACTATTTCAACCGCTGTAACAAAGCTGTCACACAGAGCCATTACTGTTCACACATCGGCAAAGCAAACCCGGTATATAACGTCTTAATGGAGACTCAAGTGATGAAACTGAAGACAGCTCTTACCACTGCGGCCCTGGCAGTCAGCATCGCCGCCGTATCGGCTCCGGCCATGGCTCGCGACACTATCAACATCGTTGGCTCGTCCACTGTTTACCCGTTCGCAACCGTTGTTGCCGAGCGTTTTGGCCGTAACACTGACTTCCCGACTCCCAAACTCGAGTCTACCGGTTCCGGCGGCGGTCTTAAGCTGTTCTGTGAAGGCGTTGGTACCCAGTATCCGGATATCACCAACTCTTCACGCCGCATGAAGAAAAGTGAATTTGACAACTGCCAATCCAACGGCGTTGAAAGCATCACTGAAGTACGTATCGGCGCTGACGGCATTGTAATTGCCCAGTCCAACGAAACAGACAAGCTGAACCTGAGCCTCGAGCAGGTCTACCTGGCTCTGGCCAAGAGCGTCCCGGATCCCAAGGGCGGCGACAAACTGGTTGCCAACCCCTACATGAAGTGGAGCGAGATCGACGCCAGCCTGCCAGACATGGCTATCAACGTCATGGGGCCACCTCCCACGTCCGGTACCCGTGATGCCTTCGTAGAAATCGCGATGGAAGGCGGCTGCAAAAGCTTCAGCTTTATCAAGGAAATGGAAGAAGACGCCTTCAAGACCGCTTGCCACAGCATGCGTGAAGACGGTCCCTTCGTTGAAGCCGGTGAAAACGACAACCTGATCGTTCAGCGCCTGGCTCAGGACAAGAGCACCATGGGTATCTTCGGCTACAGCTTCCTGATGGAAAATGAAGGCCAGGTCCACGCTGTCACGGTAGACGGTGTCACTCCGACGCCTGAGACTATCTCCAACGAAGAGTATCCGGTAGCCCGCTCACTGTTCTTCTACGTCAAGAACGCTCACGTAGGTGTTATTCCGGGTATCCAGGAATACGTCTCCGAGTTCACCAGCGAAGGTGCCTGGGGTGACAACGGCTATCTGGTTGATGTTGGCCTGGTTCCCAATCTGCGCGAAACTCGTATGACCGTCGCCAAGGCAGTCAAAGAGCAGAAGCCAATGACTGGTAACGAGCTGTAATTACTTCCAACTGGAAGCGTCAGGGATGACAGAGAAGAACGCGGGCTGTGCTGGCCCGCGTTCTTTTATTACGTTTTGCGTAGTTATTTTTTATTTAGCAAACTGGCAGACTGACCGCCACAGCTAACCAGATCACGCCATCAATACAGAGACTGTTATGCAAACGGCCCATCTTTTGCTACTGATTGTGGTGCTTACCCCCATCGCTTACAGCCTGGCGCTAATGCGTTCAAGGGCGGTGGCCGAACCACTTGGTGGCATTCGCAATCTCAAGGCACTACCCTTTTATTATGCGGCGCGGGCGGCACTCTGGTGTGCGATCCCCGCGCTGATCGTACTGGCAGTATGGGCAGCCTTTGAAGGTAAGGTAATTCAAGGTCTGGTCATCGCTTCCATGCCCCAGGAAGTCTGGCCCGAATCTGCGGGAAGAGCCAGCCTGGTGCTTTCCCAGATCAGCAACGTCGCCGCCGGCAAGCTTGACGCCTCTGTCGTACCGGAGCATATCGCCGCCGCCGCCAACGTTCTCGAAGCGTTACGCGAGCGCAGTGCAAGCTTCAAGGCAATTCTGGTCGTGCTCATTGCCGTACTCGGTGCCGCCTTTGCCTGGACCCGCGTGGTTCCGCATATCAATGCACGGGAAAACGTAGAGCGAGCGCTGCGCTGGAGCTTTTTTTGCTGCGCCGCGGTTGCCGTGCTAACCACGGCAGGCATCGTTTTCTCGGTCATGTTCGAAACCCTGCGCTTTTTCGAGAAGGTGCCCATTTCTGACTTTCTGTTCAGCACCAGCTGGAGTCCGCAGACTGCCTTGCGGGCGGACCAGGTCGGGTCAGAAGGTGCGTTCGGTGTTATTCCACTGTTTACCGGTACCTTGCTGATTTCGGCCATTGCACTTTTGGTCGCAGTGCCAACCGGATTGCTGTCTGCGGTGTACCTGTCGGAATATGCGAGCAAACGCGCACGGTCGATTATCAAGCCGTTGATGGAAATGCTCGCAGGCGTACCTACCGTGGTCTACGGCTTTTTTGCTGCTCTTACCGTGGCGCCTTTCATTCGCGATCTTGCCAGCATTGTTGGCCTTGAAGCTTCCTCACAGAGCGCTCTGGCCGCTGGCCTGGTGATGGGCATCATGATCATTCCCTTTGTCTCATCACTGTCTGACGACGTTATCAACGCCGTACCGCAGGCGATGCGCGATGGATCGCTGGCACTGGGCGCAACCCAGTCAGAAACGATGAAGAAGGTTATCTTTCCGGCAGCGCTTCCCGGCATCATTGGCGGCATCCTGCTGGCGGCCTCGCGCGCAATCGGCGAGACAATGATCGTGGTCATGGCTGCTGGCCTGGCAGCCAACCTCACGGCCAACCCGCTGGAGTCAGTGACTACCGTAACCGTTCAGATCGCTACCTTGCTGGTAGGTGACCAGGAGTTCGACAGCGCTAAAACCCTGTCTGCCTTTGCGCTTGGCGCACTGCTGTTTATCGTCACGCTGGCACTCAACGTAGTGGCCCTCAAAATCGTCCGCAAATATAGGGAACAGTATGACTGATCAACGTTCTCAGGCGGAGATCGTCCGCCACTCCCTGAAGAAGCGCTACCGCAAGGAGCGCCGGTTTCGGGTCTACGGCATGGTGGCAATTTTCATTGCCCTCGCATCGCTGTTCATTCTCTTTGCTGACATCATCAATAAGGGTCATACGGGTTTTATCAAAACCACGATAACCCTGGATGTGCGATTGGATTCGGAGCAGATGTATCTGACCGACCCTACTGATGAAGATCAGCGGGCGATGGCGGACTTTACTGCGCCGATCATAACCGCACTGGAAGAGCTGATACCGGGCGCCCAGAGTGCGGCACAGAAGCGTGAGCTGAAGGGCCTGGTGGGCAACTACGCGGCCAACGATATCAGCGATCGCCTGCGCGCCAATCCCGAACTGCTGAACACGACTGAGACCTTTGTGTTTCAGGCCCATGATCAGGTATCAGTTTTCGTCAAGCACGCTGACAATCCACGCTACAGCATCCGACTCTCCGAGCAGCAACAGCAGTGGGTCAATCTGCTGATGGAAGAGGGTGTAATCAATACCAGCTTCAACGATACGCTGTTCAGCCGTGGCGATTCCCGTGATCCCGGAAGCGCCGGCATCCTCGGAGCCATCGTCGGGTCCCTGTTGACCATGCTGGTTACCCTGGCGATCTCCTTCCCCATGGGTATAGCCGCGGCGGTTTACCTCGAGGAGTTCGCTCCGCAGAACAAGTTCACCGACTTTATCGAAGTGAATATCAACAATCTGGCGGCGGTACCTTCCATCATCTTTGGCCTGCTCGGTCTGGCGGTCTTTATCGGTCTGTTCGGCATGCCACGCTCGGTACCGGTGGTCGGGGGTCTGGTATTGGCATTGATGACCCTGCCGACCATCATCATTTCCAGCCGTGCGGCGATCAAGAGTGTTCCGCCATCCATCCGCGAGGCAGCCGAAGGCATTGGCGCATCGAAGATGCAGGTGGTATTGCATCACGTCATACCGCTGGCAATGCCTGGCATGCTGACAGGATCCATCATCGGTATGGCACAGGCGCTGGGCGAAACAGCCCCTCTGCTGCTGATCGGAATGGTGGCCTTTATTGTCGATGTGCCTGAAGGCTTTTTTGATTCCGCAACCGTACTTCCGGTCCAGATCTACCTGTGGGCCAGCAGTTCGGAACAGGGATTTGTTGAGCTGGCATCCGCCGGCATCATGGTTCTGCTTACTTTCATGATAACTATGAACGCAATAGCCATCTGGCTTCGCAAACGCCTTGAGCGCCGGTGGTAAAGGAGATCTATATGACTACTATCAATTCACGCACTGCAGCCGATGAAGTCGCATTGCAGGAGCGCGCTCAAGCGCAACCCGAAGCCAAGAGCACAGCCCAGGACGCACCGATCGTCGAAGGCAAGACCGTTGGGATGCCGTACTCGGAGAACCCCAAGTTCAAGCTGCGTAACGTCGAGGTCTTCTACGGGGAAAACCGTGCGATCAAGGACATCAGCATTGATATCGCCCGCAATGAGGTGATTTCCTTTATCGGACCTTCCGGTTGCGGCAAGTCGACCTTTTTACGCTGCCTCAATCGCATGAATGACAGTATCGCCATCTGCCAGGTCAAGGGTGATCTGCTGCTGGACGGCGAAGACATCTATCATTCCAGGAACGACGTGGTGGAGCTGCGTGCTCGCGTGGGCATGGTGTTCCAGAAGCCTAATCCGTTCCCCAAGTCCATCTACGATAACGTCGCCTATGGCCCGCGCATTCACGGGCTGGCAAATCGCAAGGCCGATCTGGACGAAATTGTTGAAAGCAGTCTGCGCAAGGCTGGCTTGTGGGAGGAGGCCAAGGACCGGCTCCACGACATGGCAACCGGCATGTCTGGTGGTCAGCAGCAACGGCTGTGCATTGCCCGCGCCATTGCGGTGAGCCCAGAGGTCATTCTCATGGATGAACCCTGCTCTGCCCTTGACCCGATCGCCACAGCGAAAGTAGAAGAATTAATCGCTGAAATGTCGGAAAGTTACACCATCGTTATTGTCACGCATTCCATGCAGCAGGCCGCGCGAGTTTCCCATCGCACCGCTTACTTCCACATGGGGCACCTGGTGGAAGTGAACGAAACCACAAAGGTTTTTACCTCCCCGGAGCATGACCTTACCGAATCCTATATCACTGGTCGCTTCGGCTAAGCCTGAGCTTGTTGGACACTGGAGACGCGTTATGACAGATCAAAAAGACGAAGTGTACGGCGATCACATTTCAAACAAGTTCAATGACGAGCTGATGGACCTCAAGACCGAATTCCTCAAAATGGGCGGAATGGTCGAATCACAGGTCGAGCAGGCTATTCAGGCGCTGATCAACAGCGATGGTCAATTGGCCGAGACGGTCCGGGCCGGGGACAAGAAAGTAGACCGCATGGAAATGGATATCGACGAAGAGGCGACGTTGATTATCGCCCGTCGTCAGCCAGCCGCGCGGGATTTGCGCCTGGTGATTTCCGTTATCAAGATGGTCGCCGACCTGGAGCGTGTGGGCGACGAGGCCAAGAAGATCGCCAAGTTTGCCATCAAGCTTTCCGAAGAAGGCCAGGCACCCCGTGGCTATCTGGAAGTACGGCACATCGGCGACCATGTGCTGAGCATGTTACGTGATGCCCTGGATGCCTTTGCCCGCCTGGACTCGGTTCAGGCGCTGCGGATCATGAAGGAAGACAAGCGCGTGGACCAGGAATACCAGGCCGCCACACGCACCCTGCTGACCTTCATGATGGAAGATACCCGTAATATCTCACGCTGCATGTCGGTGATGTGGATTTTGCGCGCGCTGGAACGGGTAGGTGATCACGCCTGTAATATCGCCGAGAATGTGATCTTCATGGTCAAAGGTGAAGATGTACGCCACACACCGGTAGAAGAAGCGGAGAAAGTGGTAAGCCGTTGAGGTCTCCACCCCTTGCGCCAGCACTCACCCACGCATGCCGCCGGTGAGTGCTGGTCATACCGCCGAACGAATAGTCGAGCGATGCAGTCACTTTCAATTTGAAAGCAAGAAATGACATGTTCCGAGCTCGCCTGATCGCTAGAATCAAAGCGACACCAGGCAACCGGCTGCAAACGCCATGCACAAATATCATCCCTGCGCCCCCATCAAGACTTCCGAAGATCCCCGGTGGCAGCGAGTGCTTGCACGCGATCCCGGAGCGGACTCCCTGTTCTGGTATTCGGTAATCACTACCGGTATCTACTGCCGCCCGTCATGCCCCTCTCGGGTAGCCAACCCCCTGAACGTGCGTCTCCATGACTCCCTCGCCGCAGCCAAGGCAACCGGCTGTCGCCCATGCCTGCGCTGCGATCCAGACGGTGCCTCGCGGCAACAGCGCGACAGTGCACTGGTGCTTGCAGCTTGTCGCCTGCTTGAAGGCAGTCAGGCACCATTGAACCTGGAACGCCTGGCCCAGACGTTGGGCCTGAGTCCCAGTCACCTGCATCGAACCTTCAAGGCCATCACCGGGATAACACCCAAGGCATATGCCCGCGCATGGCGTGAAGCGCAGTTGCGACAGGAGCTTGCCCAGGCCAACTCCGTCACCGAGGCTCTCTTTGCTGCAGGTTTCAATTCCTTAAGCGGTTTCTACCAACACTCAAACAGGACCCTCGGCATGACGCCCAAGAGCTACCGCGCCGGAGGCGCAAACGAACAGCTGCACTTTGCGGTCGGCGACACCTCCCTCGGCGCGATTCTGGTCGCCTCCAGTGCCAAGGGTGTCGTCTGCGTGACCCTGGGTGATGGGCCCGAGCAACTGATCCGGGATCTGCAGGAGCGTTTCCCCGCCGCCAGCCTGATCGGCGCCGACGCGGACTATGAACGGGTGGTGGCACAACTTGTTGGGTTGGTGGAAGCCCCCGGCAAAAGCCTCGACTTGCCCCTCGACGTGCGCGGCACGGCATTTCAGCAACGCGTGTGGCAGGCTTTACAGGCAATCCCGTGTGGCCAGAAGGTGAGTTACGCAGAGGTTGCCAACCTTATCGGTCAGCCCACCGCAGCACGCGCAGTAGCCCGCGCCTGCGGAGCCAACGCCATCGCGGTTGCCATTCCCTGCCATCGAGTGGTCCGGCAGGATGGCGGCTTATCAGGTTACCGCTGGGGAATCGAGCGCAAGCGCGCCCTGTTGCAGCGCGAGGCCGACGGCACTTCACAGGTCGAGCCAGTACCGAAGCTGATATCCTGAATTTAACGGCGCTCGGTGTTTTAACCGCGATCTGTACCTGTACTCTGCGCGCCCGGCCTGGCTATGATCAAAAGCCTGTAGCAACCCAACCAGGTGATCCGCATGCCCCGCTCTTTCCGTTTCCAACAGGTCGATGTTTTTGCCGAAAAGCCAATGGAAGGCAACGCACTGGCTGTCGTCTGCCATGCTGATGACCTGACCGACGCCCAGATGGCCGCCTTCGCCCGCTGGACCAATCTGAGCGAAACGACCTTCCTACTGCGCCCAACCACAGCGCAGGCCGACTATCGTGTGCGTATCTTCACCCCTCAACGCGAGCTACCCTTCGCAGGCCATCCCACCCTTGGCTCCTGCCATGTGTGGCTGGCTGAGGGTGGCAGTCCGCGCGGGGATCGAATTGTTCAGGAATGCGAAGCCGGGCTGGTAGAAATTCGTCACGACGGCAACCACCTGGCGTTCACTGCCCCTCCGCTGCTCCGCAGCGGCGCCGTCGACAGCGCCACTATGCGGCAGATTGCCCGGGGGCTGGGTATCGACGAGAGCTGCATTGTTGCCAGTAACTGGGTAGACAATGGTCCAGGCTGGGTCGGCATACTGCTCTCATCACGGGAGGAAGTGCTGGCCCTGCGCGCAGACTATCCAGCCCTTGGCGGGCTCAACCTGGGCGTCATAGGCCCCTGGAACAGTGCGAATGCGGAGGCAGACGTTGAAGTACGCGCATTTATGGGCGACGAGTACGCCGAAGATCCTGTCACTGGAAGCCTGAATGCCAGCCTCGCCCAATGGCTGATTCCCGCGGGGACGTTACCTGCGCGTTATCGCGCCAGCCAGGGAACCGTCATCGGTAGACGTGGCAGGGTGAATATAGAGTCAGAGTCAGGAACCATCTGGGTGGGCGGTCAGGTTCAGCCAGTCATCACCGGTACAGTCTGCATCTGATCGCGACGCAAGCAGGTGTGTGTGGATCAACGCTTGTACTGCGTGGGACAGTAGGCCCGACTGACGGCAGGATCACGCAGCGCCGCATGCTTGGTAACACGGCCACCAACGCGGGCCCGCCAAAGGCGAAATGACGCTGGTTTTAGCTCGCGGCGCATCAGACGAATGACCGCCGACTCGTTCAGCCCATAGAGCGATTCGATAGCCTCAAAGGGCGTGCGGTCCTCCCAGGCCATCTCTATGATCCGCGAGCGATCAGCGGGTTCGAATGTACGGTTAATCAACTCTGCAGACTGGGACATTGCTACGCTCATAAAGCACATTGTTGAGCCAATTGAATCAGTAACAGCGCACTGGCGCCACGCCAAGATATATCAAAAGGCTACATACCCGGGCGAGGCGGCGCGGGACGTCCTAACCGCCGGAATTGAAACTGCAAAAAAAACCCCGAGCCGGTGCGGAAGATTCCGCATCGGCCCGAGGCTCTGTCGTACCAGGCTTGTGAGCCCGTGGGGCAGCTTACTTCAGATCAAAACGATCCAGGTTCATCACCTTGTCCCAGGCGGCGACGAACTCACGTACAAACTTATGCTCTGCATCGCTCGAGCCATAGACCTCAGCCAAGGCACGCAACTGGGAGTTGGAACCGAAGACCAGGTCGACGACCGTGCCTGTCCACTTCAGCTCGCCGGTCTTACGATCACGGCCTTCCAACACGTTGGCGTCTGCAGCCGACTTCTCCCATTTGCTGTTCATATCCAGCAAGTTGACGAAAAAGTCGTTATTCAGACTGCCGGGACGCTGGGTGAAGACCCCGTGCTGCGCCTGGCTAACATTGGCATTCAATGAGCGCAGGCCACCGACCAGCACGGTCATTTCCGGTGCGGTCAGAGTCAGCAACTGCGCCCGGTCAACCAACCAATCGGCGACCGAGCCTTTCAACCCCTGGCGGGCGTAGTTACGGAAGCCGTCAGCAACGGGATCCAGCGGCTCGAAGGAATCGACATCAGTCTGCTCCTGCGATGCATCGGTACGTCCCGGTGTAAAGGGCACGGTCACTTCGTGTCCGGCTTGCTTTGCTGCCGACTCAACCGCCGCGCAGCCACCCAACACAATCAGATCGGCCAGGGATACTTGCTTGCCGCCGGATTGACCTTGGTTGAACGCTTGCTGAATAGACTCAAGTTTGCCCAGTACTTTGGCCAGTTGCTCAGGCTGATTTACCTCCCAGTCCTTCTGCGGCGCAAGACGGATGCGCGCGCCGTTGGCACCACCACGCATATCGCTGCCACGGAACGTCGAGGCTGAAGCCCATGCAGTGGACACCAGCTCAGGGATCGACAGGCCCGACGCCAGGATGGTTGTCTTGAGGCTGGCAATATCCTGCTCGTCGACCAGCGGATGATCCACAGCAGGGATCGGGTCCTGCCATATAAGCTCTTCCTGGGGCACCAGCGGGCCAAGATAGCGTGCAACCGGACCCATATCGCGGTGAGTCAGCTTGAACCAGGCGCGAGCAAATGCATCGGCCAGCTCTGCAGGGTTTTCCATGAAACGGCGCGAAATCTTTTCATAGGCTGGGTCCATGCGCAGGGCCATATCTGCGGTAGACATCATTGGTGCTTCGCGCTTGCTCGAATCATGGGCTGCGGGCACCGCATTTTTAGCTGCCGGGTCAGTGGGAGTCCACTGATGGGCACCTGCCGGGCTCTTGGTCAGTTCCCACTCGTAACCAAACAGGTTTTCGAAGTAGCCGTTATCCCACTGGATCGGATTATTGGTCCAGGCGCCTTCCAGGCCGCTGGTAATGGTCTCGCCACCCTTGCCGCTGCCAAAGCTGTTGGTCCAGCCGAAACCCTGCTCTTCAACCCCAGCAGCTTCCGGCTCAGCACCGGTGTACTGGCCCGGATCGGCAGCGCCATGGCATTTACCGAAAGTGTGACCGCCAGCAACCAGAGCTACGGTTTCCTCGTCATTCATCGCCATACGGGCAAAGGTCTCACGGATATCCCGTGCTGACCCAAGCGGATCCGGCGTGCCATTGGGGCCTTCCGGGTTCACGTAGATCAGACCCATCTGCACGGCAGCAAGCGGATTGGCAAGCTCACGGTCGCCGCTATAACGCTCATCAGCCATCCACGCTGATTCCGGGCCCCAGGAGATGTCCTGCTCCGGTTCCCAGATATCAACGCGGCCACCTGCGTAGCCAAAGGTCTTGAAGCCCATGGTTTCCAGAGCAACGTTACCGGTCAGAATAAACAGGTCAGCCCAGGAGAGCTTGCGACCGTATTTCTGCTTGATCGGCCAAAGCAGGCGACGAGCCTTGTCCAGGTTGCCGTTGTCCGGCCAGCTGTTGAGCGGTGCAAAACGCTGGGATCCTGAACCGCTACCACCCCGTCCGTCCTGGATACGGTAGGTGCCAGCACTGTGCCAGGCCATACGAATAAAGAACGGGCCATAATGACCGTAATCCGCCGGCCACCAATCCTGGGAATCGGTCATCAGGGCAGTCAGGTCGTCTATAACGGCGTGCAGATCCAGACTTTTGAATTCCTGCGCGTAGTCGAAACCATCATCCATCGGATTGGACAGCGCAGAGTGCTGATGGAGAATTTTCAGGTCCAGCTGGTTGGGCCACCAATCGCGGTTTTTGGAGCCCAGCTCCGCCATCTTGGCAGCGCCACTCGAAAACGGGCATTTAGCTTCATTCGACATGATTGTTGTTTCCTTTGGTTGATCTTGTAATTCAGTAGCCGGAGTCTGCGCTGAAACAGGAAATTAATGAAATAGCTTTCTCTAATAGCTTTTATAGATAAGAGTGCTGCCTCTGAGAAATATTGGCCATGGGAAGAAGCGGATTCTTTGCCTATCACCGGAGCGGTGATCCCGATGGCTGGCCCTTACCTGAAAAATCCTGCCGCAATCGCGCGGCCCTTTGCTGGCCTGCCATCGCCCGGGGCTGTTAAGCTCAATGCATATGTCCCAGCGGAGGAATCAATGCCCAGCCCCACCTTTGACCAACTGCATCGTCAGCCCGGTCCATTCTTTCTGGCACTGGGTGGGGCCGGAATGTTCGGCGCCAACTTCTACCTGTTCGGCTCCTGCGGCCAATGGATAGCAGTGGACTGTGGTTTTGCGCTTTCGGCTGCGCCCGGGGGCAACAATATGGTCTCGGTGCCTAGCCTGGCAGCGCTCGAGCAGCACGACATCAAGTTGTCTGCATTGTTGATTACCCATGGTCATGAAGATCACATCGGCGCTGTTGCCCACCTCTGGCAAAAGCTCGACTGCCCCCTGTATGCCACCCGGTTCACTGCCCGGTTGATTCGCAACAAGCTCGACCCGAAACAAAAATGGCCGCGTCTGCACGAAATCAAGCCACTGCAACCGGTCGGTATCGGCGCCTTTCAGGCTGAGTGGATACCGGTCACCCATTCGATCCCCGAGTCCAACGCCATCGTTCTTGACGTGGCGGGCAAACGTCTCTACCACAGTGGCGACTGGAAGCTCGACTCCAAGCCGGTGGTCGGAGAGCTCACTGCCCAGGGTCGGTTGCAGGCCATCGGTCGTGAGGGCGTGGACGTAATCGTCGGCGACTCCACCAACGCGCCCAATAGGGGTGCTAGCCGCTCCGAGGCCGAGGTGCAGAACGGGCTGCAGGATGCGATCAGACCCTGCAGTCAACGCGTCATAGTCACCTGTTTCGCCAGCAATCTCGCCCGCCTGCAGAGCCTGACTGAAATTGCCTTCGACGCCGGACGCTATGCCGCACTGCTGGGTCGCAGCCTGCTTACCATGCAAGCAGCCGGACGGGCCGAACGGTATTTGGAAACCCGGCCCGGTTTTATTTCGCCATGGGAGTTGGGTTACCTGCCCCGCGAACAACAACTGTGGATCTGCACCGGCAGCCAGGGAGAGCCTGCGGCAGCCCTCGGCAGACTGGCCAGTGGCAATCACCCCCACTTGAGTTTGGAAGCAGGCGATACGGTCCTGTTCTCTTCACGCCTGATCCCCGGCAACGAAGAGGCGCTGGCCCGTATCAAGGCAGGCCTGAAGGCCCAGGGGGTGATTGTGATCGACGACGAGATGGCGCCGATTCATGCCTCAGGCCATCCGCCCCAGGAAGACCTGCGTCAACTATATGATTGGCTGAAAGCACGCTACCTGTTGCCCGTGCACGGTGAACACTATCATCAGCAGGCCCATCTCGATTTTGGCCGAAGCCTGGGACTGCAGGGCATTTTGCCCTCCAACGGGGACCTGATCGACCTGAGTGGTCAGCCACGCAAGATCGGTACGCTGCCCTGGGGCCTGGTAGAGATTCAACAGTAGACCGGTTGTGCCCACTGGCAGAATCAGAAAACCTCTTTCATCTGCTCCCAGGCCATACCCAGCGCCAGCAACGGCGCCCGCAAATGCTTTCCGCCCGGGAAGGTCATATGCGGTATCCGGTCAAACAGTTCGAAGCCACGGCTGGCCTGGCCGCTAACCGCTTCTCCAAGCAGCTTGGCGGCCAGATGGGTGCAGTTGATACCGTGGCCGGCATAGGCTTGAGCGTAGAAAACGTTGGGGTGATCGGCGAGCTTGCCGACCTGCGGTAAGCGATTGGCTCCGATGCCAATCATCCCACCCCACTGGAATTCGACCCGGGTATTGGCCAACTGCGGAAAAACCCGCAGCATTTTCGGCCGCATATAGCCTGCGATGTCTTTGGGGTCACGCCCGGAGTAGTGACAGGCGCCGCCGAAAATCAGTCGGTTATCAGCAGACAGACGATAATAGTCCAGGGCCACGCGCTGGTCGCACAGGGCCATATTCTGAGGTATCAGACTGCGGGCCAACTCTTCGCCCAGGGGCTCGGTGGCAATCACGTAACTGCCCGCGGGCAGCACCTTGCCACTCAGTTGCGGCTGCAGGTCGCCGAGGTAGGCGTTGCCGGCCAGTACCAACTGGCCTGCACTGACGCTACCGTTGGCGGTATGGACCTTGACCCGGGGCCCATGCTCGATCCGCACCACACGGGAGTTTTCGCACAGCTGCACACCCAGCCGCTGGGCAGCCGCCGCCTCACCCAGCAACAGGTTGAGCGGGTGCAAATGTCCCGAACCCATGTCCGTCATGCCGCCCAGATAGAAATCAGAGTTGACCACCTGGCCAATATCCTCCCGGGCAATCAGGCGCATCTCATGCTCATAGCCCAGGTCCTGGAGCTCTTCCTTTTCCGCCTGAAAGTCATCCATGTGGCGGGCCTTGTTGGCCAGATCGCAATAGCCCCAGACCAGGTTGCAATCAATGGCATATTGCTCGACCCGTCGCTTGACCAACTGAACGGCTTCAAGGCCCATCAGCTTGAGGTCGCGCACACCCTCTTCACCGATCGTATTGGTGAACTGTTCGAGACCGTGGCCAACCCCGCGAATCAGCTGGCCTCCATTGCGCCCACTGGCGCCCCAACCGATATGGCTGGCCTCCAACAGCACCACGCTGAGGCCTCGCTCGGCCAGTTCAATCGCGGTATTGATGCCGGTATAGCCGCCACCGACGATACAGACATCCGCCTCCACCGCACCGGCGAGTGGCGGACAGGTCAGATCGACATTGGTGGTGGCGCGGTACCAGGAAGGAGCAGGCGTGAGTTGCGGCGAATGGGCGAGCATGGCGGCGTCCGTTTGATATATTACGAAATAATGTAAATTAAAATTGACACTAGCATAAACATTAATCGGCTTCAGGTACAGGGATTGCCAGACTCTCCTTGAGCTCTTCCATGACGATATAGCTCTTGGATTCGCGCACGCCGGGCAGCTTGAGCAGGATGTCACCCAGCAGCTTGCGATAGGACGCCATCTCGGAAATCCTCGCCTTGATCAGATAGTCGAAGTCACCTGACACAAGGTGGCACTCCAGCACATGGGGCAATTTGATCGCAGCCCGGCGAAACTCATCGAAAATATCCGCCGACTTGGAAGAAAGGCTGATCTCGACGAACACCAGCAAACTCGCTTCGAGTTTTTGCGGGTTGAGGCGGGCGCCATAACCGAGAATGAATTTTTCCCGCTCAAGCCGCTTGACCCGCTCCATGCAGGGCGTGGTGGACAAACCGACCCGCTCACCGAGATCTACATAGGACATGCGGCCCTCGCTTTGCAGCAGCCGAAGGATGTGCCGGTCGATCTTGTCCAGCTCACGACTGGAGGCTCTACGGGTTTTCAACATTAACTCCTGTTATTACGGCATTACTCAGGAAATTACTCTGCACATCGCTGATTATTCAAACCAAGCCTGCAGGTTCATGCTTTTAGAATAGCAATATCGTCCATCAGGACAATGACTATTTGACGGCGGGACAGGAGGCAGGCATGCACGTAATGGTTCTGGGTAGCGGTGTTATCGGGGTCACCAGCGCCTGGTATCTGGCGCGCGCCGGGCACCAGGTCACGGTGATTGATCGCCAACCGGGTGCGGGCCTGGAAACCAGTTTCGGCAACGCGGGCATGATCTCCCCCGGTTACTCCTCCCCGTGGGCCGCCCCCGGCGTACCGGTCAAGGCCCTGAAATGGATGATCGCCAAACATGCCCCCCTGGCCATCAGCCCCACCGCAGACCCACACCAGTACCGCTGGATGATGCAGATGCTGGGCAACTGCACCCAGGCCCGCTATACGGTCAACAAAGGCCGGATGATGCGCCTGGCCGAATACAGCCGCGACTGTTTGGTGCAACTGCGCCGCGATACCGGCGTGGAGTACGAACACCGTGAGCAGGGCACTCTTCAGCTGTTTCGCACCCAGCAGCAACTGGACGCGGTAGCCAAGGACATCCAGGTACTGGAAACCTGTGGCGTGCCGTATCAACTGCTCGACCGGGCAGGCTGTGTTGCCCACGAGCCCGGACTGGCGACCAGCGCCCACAAGATCGTCGGAGGGTTGTTGCTACCCAACGACGAGACCGGCGACTGCCACCTGTTTACCACACGCCTGGCAGACAAATGCCGGGAGCTGGGCGTCACCTTCCATTTCGACTGCACGATTACCCGGCTACTCGACGATGGCGAGCGGATCACCGGCGTGGCGACCGAGCAGGGCATCATGCGCGCTGATAGTTACGTGCTGGCCCTTGGCAGCTATGCGCCACAGCTGCTCAAGCCGCTGAACATTGCGCTCCCGGTGTATCCGGTCAAAGGCTATTCCCTGACCTTGCCGGTAGCCGACGACGCCAAAGCGCCGGTCTCCACCGTAATGGATGAAACCTACAAGGTAGCCATGACCCGGTTCGCCGGCCGCATCCGCGTAGGCGGCATGGCAGAACTGACCGGCTTTGATGCCAGCCTGCAGGTCAAGCGACGGGCCACGCTGGAGATGGTCGTCAAGGACCTGTTCCCCGGTGGCGGTCGCCTTGAGGAAGCCACGTTCTGGACCGGCTTCCGTCCAATGACGCCCGATGGCACACCGATCATCGGCGCATCCTCACGGCGGAACCTGTTTCTCAACAGCGGGCATGGCACACTGGGCTGGACCATGTCCTGCGGCTCCGGCCAATTGCTGGCAGATCTGGTCAGCGCACGCACACCGGCCATCAGCACCGAAGGGCTGGGCCTTTTCCGTTACACCCCCAACAGGGAGATTCGCCGACATGTCGATACAGCGTCTGCACACTAATCAGCGCATGAGCCAGATTGTCATCCATCAGAACACCCTGTACCTGGCGGGCCAGGTTGCAGCCGATGATGACCTGGCAAAGGATGCCGGCGCACAGACCCTGAGCACCTTCGGCGAAATCGAGAAACTGCTGGCTGAGGCCGGTACCGAGAAGACCCGGATTCTCTCGGTAACTATCTACCTGAAGGACATCGACGCTGACTTCGAGGCAATGAACAGCGCCTGGGACCAGTGGTTGCCAGCGGGCACGGCGCCAGCGCGGGCGACCGTCGAGGCCAAGCTCTGTGAGCCGGAGATTCTGGTCGAGATGTCCGTCATTGCGGCCGTGCCGTAAGGTGCACAGGTCTGATAATCTACGCATTTAGCGGGGCTTGCCGGCCCCGCGACCGCTGACAAGAAGCCTCCTATGCGCCCTGCCCACGCCCTTATCGATCTCGACGCCCTGCGGCACAACTATCGGCTCGCCAAGAGCCTTTCGGGCGCCCGTGCCTTCGCGGTGATCAAAGCAAACGCCTACGGCCACGGTGCCGTGGAATGCGCCAACGCCCTGGCAGCCGAGGCCGACGCCTTTGCCGTAGCCTGCATCGAGGAGGCATTGGAGCTGCGCACGGCGGGTATCACCCAACCGATTCTGCTGCTCGAGGGCTGGTTTGAAGCCAGTGAATTGCCGCTGATTGCCGAACACCAGCTCTGGGCTGTGGTTCACGAGCAATGGCAGGTGACCGATTTGCTCGAGGCGCAGCTAAGCCAGCCGCTGCATATCTGGCTCAAGCTCGACAGCGGCATGCACCGGGTCGGCTTTGCTCCAGAGGTATATCCAACAGTCTGGCGACAGCTGGAGGCAAGCGCACAGGTAGCCAGCCTGACCAAGATCAGCCATTTTTCACGTGCAGACGAGCCGGATACAGGCCGCACTGAAGAGCAGATGGCAATCTTTACCCGCGCAACCTCAGGTCTGGTAGGACCCGCCAGCCTATGTAATTCTCCAGGGATACTGGCCTGGCCGCAGGCGCATAACGACTGGCTGCGCCCGGGCATAATGCTCTACGGCGCCACCCCTTTCGGCTTTCCGCAGGGGCATGCCGACCTCCTTAAGCCGGTCATGCAGTTGCAGTCAAAGGTCATTGCGGTGCGGGATCTGCCAGCCGGCGAGCCTGTCGGTTACGGCTCGCGCTTTGTCACGTCGCGGGCGACTCGCGTAGGTGTGGTCGCCATGGGCTATGCGGACGGCTATCCGCGACACGCTCCGGACGGCACACCAGTGCTGGTCGAAGGCCAGCGCAGCCAATTGATCGGTCGGGTATCCATGGACATGCTGACCGTGGATCTGACCGACCTACCAGACTGCGGACTGGGTAGCCAAGTGCGGCTCTGGGGTACGGGGCTCAATGCAAGCGAGGTGGCGGCTCACGCCGGCACCATTGCCTATCAGCTTTTTTGCAACCTCAACCGCGTACCACGACGTTTCACTTCTTCTTTTTCTGCTTCCGCCACTTGAGGCTGAACAGGTCGGTACGCCGATCCTTGAGGTTGGTAACAGAGCCTTCGTTGCGCACCAGTTTCAACCGGGTGTAGTCCAGATCCGAGAAGAAAATCATCTCGGTATTTGGCGTGGTTTCGTTCAGCACCGCATCGTGGGGGAAGGGAAAGTCCGACGGCGAAAATACTGCTGACTGTGCGTACTGAATCCCCAGATTTTCAATGGAGGGCACGTTGCCCACACTGCCGCACAGCACGACGTAACACTCGTTCTCGATTGCCCGTGCATGGGCGCAATGGCGCACCCGCTGATAACCGTTCTTGGTATCGGTCCAGAAGGGCACAAACAGCAGATCCATATCCTGATCCGCCAGCAGGCGGCCCAGCTCGGGAAACTCCACGTCGTAGCAGATCAGAATACCTACTCGCCCTGCGTCAGTCTCGAACACGGCGAGGTCATCGCCCCCTTCTATAACCCAGTCACGACGCTCCTGGGGCGTAATGTGCAGCTTGGCCTGGCGTTCTTCGGTACCGTCCCGGCGCAGCAGATAGGCCACGTTATACAGGCGGCCATCTTCACCTTCCTCGATCATTGAGCCGGCAATGATATTGATGTTGTAGCTGACCGCCATAAGCAGCATCTCGGTGCGAAAGCGTTCGGTAAAACTACTCAGGAAGCGAATGGCTTCGATATCGTCGGTCTGATTGCGCAGCCCCATCAATGGTGCATTGAACAGCTCGGGAAACACCGCAAAGTCACTCTGGTAATCCGACAAAGCATCGACGAAATATTCCACCTGCTCGAGTACCGCCTCCACCGAAGCGAAACGGCGCATTTGCCACTGCACAGCGCCCACCCGAACCTGGTTCCGATTGGTCTGCAGCAATCGCTCTTCGGGTTCATAGAGTATGTTGCTCCACTCCAGCAGCGTGGCGTAGCCCATGGATTTCTTGTCCTCGGGCAGGTAGCGACGCATCAGACGCTTGACCTGAAAGTCATTGGCCAACTGGAAGGAGAGAATCGGGTCATGGATCTCCTTGCGGTCCACGGCCTCGATGTATTCGGTCGGTTTCAACTCATCGGCGTGTTCGTGGTAACCCGGTATCCGGCCTCCAGCCAGGATCGCCTGCAGATTGCGCGAACGGCACAGCTCCTTGCGCGCCTCATACAACCGGCGGCCCAGGCGGTGACCCCGATATTCCGGATCAATCAGTACATCCAGGCCGTAGATTGCATCGCCGTCATCCTTGTTCGGGATGATCTCTGTCTGACCAATCAGATCGGCGTACTTGTGCGGGTCGGAAAAAACGTCGTAATCGACCATGACACTGAGCGCGACACCGATCAGTTTCTTGCCATCAACAATGGCCAACTGGCCATCAGGAAAATCTTTGATCAACTGGGTAATAGTCTTTTTCGGCCAGGCACCACCGATGTCATCGTAGACCTTGTCCATTAATACCTTGAGCTGCGGGTAGTCGCTGGGTTTCAGCGTCCGCAGGGTCAAATGCAGGTCTTCAAGATCCATATTGTGTGCCTCTCTTCTCATTTTTGATTGAAATCATCATAACAGGTGTTCAAGCATCCCCTTGGTTCCGTTGTAAATTCTGAACAGTCATGCAATGATTTAGTTCATTTTTTACCACCCTGATTTTCCGGAGGATTCGCTATTGGACGTAGGTGCCCGCCTAAAAACAATTCGCAAGCTCAAGGGCCTGTCTCAGCGTGAACTGGCAAAACGAGCCGGAGTCACCAACAGCACCATCTCCATGATCGAGAAGAATAGCGTCAGCCCCTCGGTCAGCTCCCTGAAAAAGGTGCTGTCAGGTATTCCTATGTCCCTGGTGGATTTCTTTTCCCTTGAGGTGGACGAGGACAGCCCTCGCAAGGTGATCTATCGCGCCGATGAACTTCTGGATATCGGCTCGGGCGAAGTCACCATGAAACTGGTTGGCAAAGGTCATCCCAATCGGGCTTTTTCGTTTCTTAATGAGATCTATCCACCCGGCTCCGATACCGGTCCGGATATGCTCAACCACGAGGGGGAAGAGGCTGGCACCGTAGTGGCCGGTCAGCTGGAGGTCACGGTAGGCAGCGAAATCTATGTACTCGATACTGGTGACAGCTACTATTTCGACAGCAGCCAGCCGCATCGCTTCCGCAATCCCTTCGAGGTAGCCTGCGTACTGGTCAGTGCGACCACACCGGCTAATTTCTAGCCGCCAGCCGAGCTGGTAATGCAGACCCATCCCGCCATCAGAGGCAGATACATGACCGGCAACGCCACCCCTGAACTACTCATCGGAGCCAGTACCGAACGCTCGGTTGCTATCAGCCCGAAAATGGCCAATCGCCATGGCCTGATTGCTGGTGCGACCGGCACTGGTAAAACCATCACACTGCAGGTGCTTGCCCAGGGGTTTTCCGATCTCGGGGTGCCTGTGCTGGTACCCGATATCAAGGGTGACTTTTCCGGCATTGCAATGCCTGGAACCATGGGTGAAAAGCTGGCCAAGCGCGCCGCAAAGGTCGGCCTCGATGATCTGCAGATGCGTGGCGCGCCCACGGTGTTCTGGGATGTCTATGGCGAGCACGGTCACCCCCTGCGTCTGACCATGGCTGATTTTGGTCCGGTCATGCTGGCCCGCCTGCTCAACCTTAACGAGACCCAGACGGGTGTTCTGCAGATTCTCTTTCGGGTGGCCGACGACAACGGCTGGTTGCTGCTGGATCTCAAGGATCTGCGTGCAATGCTGTCGCATATAAACCAGCATCGTGGGGAGATCGGCCCGCGCTACGGCAACATTTCTCCGGCCAGTATTGGCGCGATTCAACGTTCATTGCTCAACCTTGAGGGTCAAGGTGGCGAGCGTCTGTTTGGCGAGCCAGCGGTGACTCTGGAGGACTTCCTGCAGACCGACGATCAGGGGCGAGGCGTGGTAAATATCCTGCACGCTGCACGCCTGTATCGGGACACGCCCCTTGCCTACTCGAGCATCCTGCTGTGGTTGCTGTCGTCACTCTTCGAGCAGTTGCCTGAGAGGGGCGATGCCGACAAGCCACGCTTTGTGCTGTTTTTTGACGAGGCGCATCTGTTATTCAAGGACACGCCCAAGAGTCTGACAGACAGGATCGAGCAGGTTGTCCGGTTGATTCGCTCCAAGGGCGTCGGCGTGTACTTCATTACACAGAGCCCGCTGGATGTTCCCGAGGCGATCCTGGGTCAGCTTGGCAACCGCGTTCAGCATGCACTGCGCGCGTTCACCCCACGCGATCAGAAAGCGGTGCGCAGTGCGGCGCAAACCTTCAGGGCCAACCCGGGCCTGGATACCGAACAGGTAATCACCGAACTCGGCGTTGGCGAGGCGCTGGTATCGGTTCTGGACGAGAAGGGCGTACCCACTCCAGTAGAGAAGGTCATGGTCCGTCCACCCGCCAGCCAGATGGGACCCATCACCGATGAGCAACGCCGCAGCCTGCTCAGCGACTCGTTTTTGGCAGGGGTTTACGATCAGGAGCTTGACCGCGACTCAGCCTATGAGATCCTATTGCGCCAGACCAAGAAGGCATTGTCGGAAGAAACTGCCAAGACCCGAACCCAGCAGGAAGCCCATAAGGAGCAGCGACCCAGCCGCTCCCGAAGCAAGTCGGGACTGGAAAGCATGGCCGGTGCAGTAGGCAAGAGTGCCATGCGCACCCTGGGTAGTCAGCTAGGCAGGGCCATCGTGCGTGGCCTGCTCGGATCACTGAAGGGTCGCTAACCCGGCTGCGAAATAGCGGATCAGTAGGGTGGGTAAGCGGTCAGAATCTGATTGACCATGTCGCGAATCTGCTGCTCCCGTTCTGCCGGGGGCTGCGCGGTATCCCACAACTCCTGCTGATCGCTACCACGCCATACCAGCTGGCCGTCCTTGGCATCGCGCAGATCGACCTGCAATGTCAGCACCTGGTAATCCACCGAGCGAGATTGGGTATAAGCGGGGCCTCCACCCCAACCCCAGCCCCAATAGCCGATAGAACCGCCAAACGTTGTAGTTACCTGATCCTCTTCCACCTCGCTGATGACCGCAACCTGAACTTCCAGATCAGCCTCTTCAGCCGAGCGCAGCCCCCTGGCCTCCAGCGTCTCACTGACCGCCTGGCGAATACGCTGACTGGTCAGATCACTGCTTACCCGAGGATCATTTTGCGGGGTAAAGGTAACGGCGGGCTCCATCCAGCTCCAGGTCCGGTATTGAGTGAAGTCACGACTGGTATCGTAGTCACGCTCCACCGGTGCGCTCTGGCACGCCACCAACAACAGTGAGCAGCCTGCAAGAAGGGTTTGGCGGAGGATAAGCGGCAAGGGTCGTGAAGTGAGTACTTGCATGGATTGCATGGACATTTCCTCGTTTGAACAGCCTGAAGGTTGGACTCGGATCTCGGTGAATGGTTCGCGCACCGGGATTTGAGCGCACCCATCCTGCTCCCGGATGAAACTGTCCTAGATTGGCAGGGAAATGCTCACCCGGGTGCCCTTGCCCGGGGTTGAATCCATGCCGATGATGCCTCCATGCAGCTGCACAATTTCCTTGCACAGGGCAAGACCCAGACCGACGCCGCCGCGCTTGTTGCTTACCTGGGCGAAAGGCTCGAAGACCCTGGACTGCTGTGTGCGGGATATACCCTCGCCGTTGTCCTCAACGTGAATCATCAATCGACCGCCCTTGCGCACCGCCTTCAACTTGATGTGCCCCCCAGGGCTGGTATGCCGCAACGCATTGCCAATGAGGTTATCCAGGACTCGACTGATCTTTAATTGATCCAGCTCCAGATCGGGTAACTGACCCTTGATCTCTAGCTGCAGATCGACCTCCTGATCCTGAGCCTGACCGGCGAAGCGCTGATGGGACTGCGTCAGGAGCGATTGAATATCGCAGACACTGGGTTCGATTTTTTGCAGGCCGCTCTGGTAACGCGAAAAATTCAACAAATCATTGATCAGGCACACCAGCCTGCGCATTTCCTCATCTACAGTCTGAGCCAGTTCTGCCTCGCGGCTTTCCGCCGGAAGCTTGAGGCGCTCCCTCAAGAGGGCGAAGGCCATGTGCATACCGGCCACAGGCGTTCGCAACTCATGGGAGGCTCTCAGTACAAACTCGCTGCGTACTCGCTCGAAAGCCCGCTGGGTCGTGACATCACGTAATACCATCACAGCACAGATTACCTGGCTTTCATCATTGCTGACCGAGGACAGGCTATAACTCAACACCCGTGTTTCGCCCCCAGCGACCACTTGCAAATCCTGCTCGCCCTCCTCATGTGTCTGTCCGCTGGCTACACGCGCCAGCTGTTCATCAAGTTCAGGGTAATCAAGCACCTCGCCGAGACGCCGGCCCAGATCAGATTCATCACAACCCAGTTGGCGGCGTGCCACAGGATTGATGTGCTCAAGCTCGGCTTCACAATTGAAGATCAGCAGACCCCCATCCATGCTGTCGAGCACCGCCTGCAGACGCTGGCGCTCGGCCTGTAATGCGGCCAGATCACTGTTCTTGAACTCCTGCAGGGAGTCAGCCATCAATCCGAATCGGCTGCTCAGGACACCCAGTTCAGCAATGGGTGAAGTGGGAAGCATGACCTGAAAATCACCTCGACCTATTCTGTCTGCCGCCCTGGCTAGGGCCTCAATCGGGCGGCCGACACGTTGGGCGATGCTGTTCGCGGTAATCAGGCCTATAAGCAACATAGCCAGGATAACCAGGCCCAGTAGTGTAGCGATCAGCGTGGCACGCTCCTGAGTAGAGGTAGCCATGCGTTGGGCATGATCAATATAGCTCGCCTGCACCAAGCTGATACGATCGCGCATGGCCAGGATCGCGGCACTGAATTCATTGTTCTGCAATAACTCACTGCGCAGCGCAGAGGATCGGTCAAGCATCTGTTTGAACGTGGTGTAGTCACGCCGGATCGACTCCACCGCATCGCGATCACTCTGATAAGTTGCGTTTGCTGTGGCAGCCACTAACCAACGCTGGAAGGCCTCATCCGACGCCTTCAGAGTGCTACGGTCGAATTTCCCGGCGATCAGCAGGGCGAGTTGTTTGTTGAGCTCATGCCCCAGACCCTGGCTGGCCTCGATGATCCCGAGATCCTTGGTCATCGCGTCATTCTGGGTCTGGGTCAGATGGAGTACACCATAAAGACCAAGGACGAGTCCCAGAAGCGCGACCGCAACCAGCCCGCTGATACCGAGGAATAGTCGGCTGCGTAAATTCACAAGGCCAACTGCTTGCGCTTGCGATACAAGGTCGACGCGTCGATGCCCAGGGTCCGGGCAGCCTGATCAAGCGTCTCGCTATTGGCCAGCACGTTGGCAATATGCGCTTTTTCCAGCTCCTCCAGGCTCATATCCGCTCCGATGCGTGGCGCATTGGTGGTCGCCGGCGCGGCAAAACCAAGATGATTGACCCCCACCAGCTTTTCCGAGCAGATAATGCTTGCGCGCTCCATGACGTTGCGTAACTCCCGCACGTTGCCTGGCCAGGGATAAGCCCATAGCGCCTTCTTGGCCTCATCACTGAGCGCCTTGGCGGGTGTGCTGTAGTCCTTCACGAAGCGCGACAGAAAGCGCTCGGCCAGGGGCACGATATCGTCCTGGCGATCACGCAGGGGTGGAATGGTCAGCGTGATGACGTTCAACCGGTAGATAAGATCCTCGCGGAACTCACCAGCGCTGACCATCTCCGGCAGGTTGCGATTGGTCGCCGCCAGAATACGTACGTCCGCGCGCCGGGTAACCGGATCGCCCACCCGCTCGTATTCCTTGTCCTGAATAAAGCGCAGCAGCTTGGGCTGCAGGGTCAAGGGGAAGTCACCGATCTCGTCGAGAAACAGCGTGCCCCCGTCAGCCTGATTGACCCGGCCCAGCGTGTTCTCGCTGGCGCCGGTAAAGGCCCCGCGGGTGTGTCCGAACAGCTCGCTTTCCATCAGATCTGCGCTCAATGAAGGACAGTTGATGGTCACGAAGTTCTTTTTTGCCCGTCGACTCCAGCGATGCATTGCCCGCGCAAGCTCGCCCTTACCGGTACCGGACTCACCGAGAATAAGGATATTGGCATCCGTCATGGCAACCTGGCGCGCGGTTTCCAGCACCGTCATCATGGCGGGACAATGGGATTCGATCACGTGTTCCGACCGGCCAATCTGGCCTTCAAGTAGCTCCAGGCGCGCCGCCAGGTGCCGCACCTTGAGCTGCTTTGCCGCGCTCATGCGCAACTGGTCAGGGCTGCAAGGTTTGACCAGATAATCCGAGGCCCCCGCCTGGATAGCATCCACTGCGGTATCGATAGCCGAGTGGGCGGTCACAATTACCACCACCATCCAGGGAGCCTGCGTGCGCATGGTGGCGAGCAGCTCCAGACCGCTATCCTCACCGAGTCGCAGATCGAGAAAACACAGGTCGAATACCTGTTGGCGCAGGACGGTTTCCGCATTGGCCGCGTTGCTGGCCGTTGCTATCTCGTAACCCTCATCTTCCAGGCAGTAGCGGAAGGTGCGCAGGATCGCCGCTTCATCGTCTACGAGAAGAATGCGTCCGCTATTGTGATCTGCCATTTCCATGATTACCGCTCCAAATAAATATTGCGCTGATCCAGTGTATCACCCGTGCAATTTGCATGGCGAATTGATGGACGAACGCCTATCCACTCGGGCTGCGCCTTCCTCGTCTAAGCTGAAGATTGATTTATTCACAATGGAGATACCCAATGCACAAGCTCAAGATGCTGACCTGCGCCATAGCGGCCACTGGCGTTTTCGCCCTGGCTCCAGTGTCTGCCCAGACTCCGGATACCCCCCGCGCCGACGTGACGCAGGCGCGCACAGAAGGCTCGATAGCCACCGCATTCGCCCTTAACCGGCACCTGAATTCCGACCGTATCCAGGTTGAAATGCAGGGCCGCACGGCAATCCTCACCGGCACGGTAGAGAACGGCGTAAATCGCGAACTGGCCGAGCAGGTGGCACTGAGCATCGAGGGTGTCGACGAGGTCAACAATCAACTGAGCGTCACTACCGATACCAATCAAAGTGACGCTGAACGTGCCAGCCTCGCCAATAGTCTGAATGACGTCACCACCAGCGCCACCATCAAATCCAAGCTGTTATGGAACCGTCATACCCAGGGTCTGGATATAGACGTCACCACCCAAAACAATGTCGTCACCCTGAGCGGAAAATCCGATAGTGAAGCTGCCAGCGAGCTGGCCGAAAGACTCGCGGGCAACACCCAGGGCGTGCGGGAAGTGCGTAACCAGATAGAAATAACAGGCCAGGCGGGCACGGCGGAGCGGGCTCAGCAGGCGGCCAGCGCAGCAGCTGATGAGGCGGCCGACGTAGTCAGCGATGCGTGGATCACCAGCAAGGTCAAGTCCAGCCTGATTTTCAGCCGTAACCTCGACGGCATGGATATTTCAGTGGTGTCGCGCAATGGCCAGGTCACCCTTGGCGGGCGTGTCGATAGCGCTGCAAGCAAGGAGCTGGCCGTCGAAACCGCGCGCAATGTTCGCGGTGTGAAAAGCGTGGATGCAGGGGAAATACGTATTGCACCCTGAACTTAATCATCAAGAGGAGGACATATATAACAAGTACGGAGAACAAACATGAATACCATCAGCACAACGACAGAACAGCTTGACGCCCCTATCGCCGTGACCCATGACTGGCAACGCTTTTACCAGCATGCCAGGGAAGAAGTAGGCGGCAAGACCATCGGTCACTAGCCCAGAGGGCACCTATTTTGCGCAACCCCTGCGCAAAGCTTCGGGCTGACCCAGTGGCAGCTCGTTCTAACCTTGAGATATGGAGATATCGACATGCTTGGATGGGCCATTACTTTTCTGATCATCGCCATCGTGGCCGCCGTGCTTGGATTCGGCGGTATTGCCGGAACAGCAACAGGGATCGCCAAGATTCTTTTTCTGGTGTTTCTGGTGTTGTTTGTTGTGTCACTGGTCATGGGTCGACGACCCAAGGTCTAGATCAGATCACGGACAAAATGCAAAAAACCGCTGCCAATGCAGCGGTTCTTTTGCTTCCATAACGATTTCAGGTCGCGAGCGACCAACTGTTCAGTGACTTAGCGCAGAATATCCAGCAACGCCTTGGCAGCTTCTTCCGAGGACCCCGGGTTTTGTCCGGTGACAAGCTTGCCATCCACAAGCACGAAGGAGCCCCAGTCATCACCCTTGCTGTACAACCCGCCTTTCTCTTTCAGGCTGTCTTCCAGAAGGTAGGGCACAACCTTGGTCAAACCAACGGCCTCTTCTTCGGAATTGGAGAAGCCAGTGACCTTACGACCCTTTACCAGCGGCTCACCCGTCGCCGTGCGTGCTTGCAGCAGGACGGCTGGCGCGTGGCATACCGCGCCAATCGGCTTGTCCGCCTGCAGGAAGGCTTCGAGTAGGGCAATCGAGTGGGTATCGCGGTACAGATCCCAAATGGGGCCGTGGCCACCGGGGTAAAAGATCGCATCGTAACCGTCTGCCTTGATACCGGTCAGTTTGTGCGTGTTGGCCAGGTTGGCCTGTGCTTCCTGATCCTGGGCAAAGCGACGGGTGGCGTCGGTTTGCGCATCGGGCTCATCGCTTTTGGGATCGAGCGGCGGCTGGCCGCCGGCAGGCGAGGCCAGAACCACTTCGGCACCCGCATCTCGCAGCACATAGTAGGGCGCGGCAAACTCTTCGAGCCAGAAGCCGGTCTTGTTGCCGGTATCACCCAGTTGATCGTGCGATGTCAGTACCATAAGTATCTTCATGCCATTCCCTCCGCGGGTTGGTTGACTGTGGCTGTTGGACC
Source organism: uncultured Halopseudomonas sp. (assembly GCF_963977355.1). NCBI lineage: Bacteria > Pseudomonadati > Pseudomonadota > Gammaproteobacteria > Pseudomonadales > Pseudomonadaceae > Halopseudomonas > uncultured Halopseudomonas sp. The sequence continues at coordinate 79,672 of NZ_CAXBOV010000006.1, forward strand.
CCATTCTGGGGTAATTTGTTCAGCTCTACCAAGGACAGCGTGTATGAAGACGTTACTGCTCAACTGTGACATGGGCGAGAGCTTTGGCGCATGGCCTATGGGCATGGACGCAGAGGTCATGCCCTTTATCGACTGCGCCAGCATCGCCTGCGGATTCCATGCCGGCGATCCGGGCGTTATGCGCCGTACCGTCAAGCTCGCGGTCCAGCATGGGGTAACCATTGGCGCGCACCCGGCCTATCCCGATCTGGCCGGTTTCGGCCGACGCTCGATGAACTGCTCAGCCCAGGAAATAGAAGATCTGCTGCTCTACCAGATAGGTGCTCTGGACGGTATCTGCCGTGCTCACAACGCCCGGGTGTCCTATGTCAAACCCCACGGTGCGCTCTACAACGACATGATGCGCGACCCAGAACTACTGAATACGGTGATGCGCGCAGTTTCCGCCTATAACAGCGACCTGCAACTGGTGCTGCTGGCGCGCCGCGACAACAGTGAGGCGCGGGCCATGGCCAAGCAATACGGTCTCGACCTGCTGTTTGAAGCCTTCGCCGACCGGGCCTACGACGCCGCAGGCCACCTGCTGGCACGCACGCTCCCCGGCGCGGTGCACCTGGAACACGAGGCCGTGGTGGCCCAGGCACTGGGAATCGCCGCCGGAAAGCCCCTCACTATCCACGATGGCAGTTCACTGCTGCTGCAGGCCGACACACTCTGCGTGCATGGCGACAATCCCGTCGCGCTCGCTGCGCTGCAACAGATTCGCAGCGCCTTGCAGACCACTCCGGGGCCATGAACTATCGACTGGAAACGGTCGCTATAGATGTGCTGCTGGTACGTCTGTTTGACCAGATTGACCAGGCCAATATGCCCTGGCTGCTGGCTGCAACTCAGCGGTTACGCAGCATGTTCAGCGGTCAGCTGATCGATCTGGTGCCGTCCTATACCACCCTGATGCTGCACTACGACATGGCCCTGCTGGATGAGCGCACCGCCCGCGCCCTAATACAGTCGGCATTGCAGGATGTGCGACCGGAACAAACGGATTCAACCGGGACCCGGCACGAATTGCCGGTGTGGTATGACCCCAGCGTCGGGCCTGACCTGCAACGCCTCGCCCAGCTCAGAGGCGTGGGCCAGGAGGCGATCATTCAGACCCATAGCGGGCGTGACTATCGGGTATTTGCCCTCGGCTTTGCGCCCGGATTCGCCTATCTCGGACTGCTTGATCCGGCATTGGTTGCGCCTCGCCTCGCTACACCGCGCCAGCGCGTTCCGGCGGGCAGCGTCGGTGTCGCAGAGCACCAGACGGCCATCTATCCCATGGCATCACCGGGGGGCTGGAATCTGCTGGGACGCACAGCCATACAGCTGTTCGACAGGCATCAAGAACATGCCAGCCTGCTCAAACCCGGCGACAGCGTGCGCTTCGTACCAGTGTCACGTGACGAGTTTCTGCGCCAGGGCGGTGACGACACCCCAGTGGAAGCCGACGCATGAGCGGCCTGCTGATAGAGCGCACCCTGGGTCTTGCCCAACTACAGGATCGCGGTCGCTTCGGTACGCGGCATATCGGCGTTACCCAGGGCGGTGCACTGGACTGGATTGCCGCTGCCTGGGCCAACAGGCTGCTCGGCAATGCCGCCGATTGCGCAGTACTGGAAATACCCTTCGGCGGAGTCAGTCTGCAATGCCAGCAGCACAGCACCCTGGCAATAACCGGAGCGGATCTGCAGGCGACCCTGGATGGTCATGCGCTACCCAACTGGCAAAGTTTTAATGTACGGCCTGGGCAACAGCTGGTGTTTGCTACAGCCATTAGCGGCGTCCGCGGCTATCTGTCCGCTCCCGGTGGGATTGATGCGCCACTGGTGCTCAACTCCAGAAGCACCGTACGCCGGGAGCAACTGGGTGGACTGCACGGAAACGGTGCAGATCTGCGTGCCGGCGACCTGCTCAAGATAGGCAGAGCCAACCCCTCCCCGACGAAAGTTCCCGATCTGCACAGAGTGACCACCTCTTCAGCGTCCCGTCTGGATCTGATCCTGGGTTCGCAGGTCGCGCTGTTCAGCGGCGCGAGCCTGTTCGCTGCATTCAACCAACCCTGGCGGGTAGATCATCGTGCTGACCGCATGGGCTTGAGACTGTGCGGCCCGGCCCTGCGCTACCAGGGCCCACCAATTATTTCCGAGGGCATTCCCCTGGGCGCGGTTCAGGTGCCCGCCGACGGGCAGCCGATCATCCTGCTCAACGACCGCCAGACCATCGGTGGCTATCCGCGCCTGGGCGCATTGACCCCTGCCAGCGTAGCGCGCCTGGCTCAATTCGCCGCGGGCGAGACGCTCTGGTTGCGACCCATACCCCTGGATAGAGCAATACATGAGCATCGAGAGTTGCTCCGCACCATTGTTAACACGCCCCTGGTGCGCCCCGACTGAAAATGCGCCACCAGCGTGCACCTGGATCCAATTTGGTGCAATTTGCTCTATTTTGCACCTTTTTAGCGCGCTCTTCGGTCGCGTTATCTCCCTGCAGGGTAGGCAGGGCTCATCGGCTCCGGCTATTAGGCTATTGGCCTGATTCCTGCCTAAACTATGTCCCGTGTGGCTGCACTGCTCCATACAGAAATCGCAACAGGCAGTCATCGAGAGGACTCGAGGAAGAGTCATTTTTTGAGGCCGGTTCAGATGTCATTAACGACGCTGCATCCCTGGCCTGATCAAAGCGTAAAAGAGGAAGGTCAATGACCGCTGCGTGGTACCTGGAACAATTCGATAGCGCCATCAGCTGGCAGGCCGGACTGGATATCGGCGTTACCGCCCGTCCCGGCCGCTCGGTTATCGAACGGCTCCAACACCGTGGTCCGCTCCGGGTGCAGAAACCGCTCCATCCCGAGGGTCCCGAGTGCCCGCACATCTATATTCTCCACCCGCCGGGCGGCCTCGTCAGTGGTGACACCCTGCGGCTCAATACCGACATTGGAGCCGCCGCCAGCGCTTTGCTGACCACACCCTCATCGGGCAAATGCTACCGCGCCCGGGACAACGGCACACTTCAGCAGCAACTCAACCGATTCACTGTTGCAGCCGGGGGTTCCCTCGAATATCTGCCCCAGGACACCATCGCGTTCGAGGGTTGCAACGCCAGGCTGACCACCCGTGTCGATCTGGCGGATGACGCCAGAATGTGCCTGTGGGACCTGCTCTGCCTGGGCCGGCCGGCTGCCAACGAAGGCTTCAACAAGGGGCGAGTTGACCAGCACCTGGATGTCTGGCGCGACGGCAAGCCGCTCTACATCGAACGCAACCGCTTTGAGGGTGGGGATCCCCTGTTATCCGCCCAGTGGGGGCTGGCCGGCTGCGGTGTCAGCGGCACCTGGTTGGCGACGCTCAGCCTCGACCGCGGCGAACTCGATGCCCTACGCGATGATTACAGCGACGTCCCACAATTGGCTTTTACCCAGCGCAACGGACTCTTTATCGGACGTTACCTGGGGCATTCGGCGGAGCATGCCCGGCTGACATTCATGCGGCTGTGGCAACAGCTCAGACCACGTATCAATGGGCGGCACGCCTGCGTGCCGCGAATCTGGAATACCTGAACGGAGTTGCACATGGAGCTAACGCCCCGGGAGAAAGACAAGCTCATGTTGTTCACCGCCGCGCTGCTGGCAGAACGACGACTGGCACGCGGTGTGGTGCTCAACTACCCCGAAGCGGCTGCTTACATCAGCGCGGCCATCATGGAGGGCGCGCGCGACGGGCGCAGCGTCGCGGAGATGATGAGCTTCGGCCGCACCCTGCTGACCCGCGAGCAGGTCATGCCCGGGGTGCCCGAACTCTTGAGTGAAGTCCAGGTGGAAGCGACTTTTCCCGATGGCACCAAGCTCGTCACCGTCCATAACCCGATTGTATGAGGCCCAGACCATGATACCTGGAGAGATTCAGACCCAGCCCGGCACTCTGACCCTCAACGAGGGACGGGAAACACGACTGCTGAGCGTGGCCAATACGGGCGACCGGCCCGTGCAGGTGGGCTCGCATTACCATTTCGCCGAGACCAACTCCGCGCTTGATTTCGACCGGGACGCGGCGCGGGGCTTTCGCCTGAACATTGCTGCCGGTACCGCAGTGCGTTTCGAGCCCGGCCAGAGCCGCGAGATCGAACTGGTCGCGCTGGCCGGTGATCGCAAGGTATATGGCTTTCGCGGCCTGGTGATGGGCAGCCTCTGAGCGCTTTGACCAATGATTGTCGGTCCGTCGTCAGCGACTGGACCGGCCAAGGGGAAAGAACATGGAAATAAGCAGACAGGCCTATGCCGAAATGTACGGCCCGACCACCGGGGATCGCGTTCGTCTGGGCGATACGGAGCTGTGGATCAGCGTTGAAAAGGACCTGACAATCTACGGTGAAGAGGTCAAGTTCGGTGGCGGCAAGGTAATCCGTGACGGCATGGGTCAAAGCCAGCGCGGACGGGCAGAAACCCCCGACACCGTGATCACCAATGCTCTGGTACTGGACTGGTGGGGCATCATCAAGGCCGACGTGGCCATTCGCGATGGTCACATTCAGCGCCTGGGCAAGGCCGGCAACCCTGACATTCAGCCCGGAGTGGATATCATCATCGGACCTGGGACCGAGGTCATCGCCGGCGAAGGCATGATCCTCACCGCTGGCGGAATCGACGCGCATATCCATTTCATCTGCCCCCAGCAGATCGACGAGGCCCTGACGTCCGGCGTCACCACCATGCTCGGCGGCGGCACTGGCCCGGCGACAGGCACCAACGCGACCACCTGCACACCGGGAGCCTGGCATATCGCACGCATGCTGGAGGCTGCAGAGAGCCTGCCAATGAATCTGGGCTTTCTCGGCAAGGGCAACGCCAGCCTGCCCGATGCGCTGGAGGAGCAACTCGAAGCCGGCGCCATGGGCCTGAAACTGCATGAAGACTGGGGCACCACCCCTGCTGCGATCGACTGCTGCCTCAGCGTGGCCGACAACTATGACGTGCAGGTCGCGATTCACACCGACACACTCAATGAGTCCGGTTTTGTCGAGGACACCCTGGCCGCCATCAAGGGCCGGGTCATCCACACCTACCACACCGAAGGCGCTGGCGGCGGTCACGCCCCGGACATCATCAAGGCCTGTGGCGAGCCCAATGTGTTGCCATCCTCGACCAACCCGACGCGGCCCTACACCATCAACACCGTTGATGAGCACCTGGACATGTTGATGGTCTGTCACCACCTCGACCCATCAATCGCCGAGGACGTGGCCTTCGCCGACTCGCGCATCCGCCGGGAAACCATCGCCGCCGAAGACATCCTGCATGACCTGGGCGCGTTCTGCATGATCTCCTCCGACTCCCAGGCCATGGGCCGCGTAGGCGAGGTAATCACCCGTACCTGGCAGACCGCGCACAAGATGAAGGTGCAACGCGGCCCTCTGCCCGAAGACAACGACTGGTCCGACAACTATCGGGCACGACGCTATATAGCCAAGTACACCATCAACCCGGCCATCACCATGGGCATCGGGCACCTGGTAGGCTCGATCGAAGCCGGCAAACTGGCCGACCTGGTGTTGTGGAAACCGGCTTTCTTCGGCGCCAAGCCGAGTCTGATCATCAAGGGCGGAGCCATTGCTGCGGCGCCGATGGGTGATCCGAACGCATCCATTCCCACGCCCCAGCCGGTACACTACCGCCCGATGTTTGGTGCCCTCGGCAAGGCGATGAACCACACCTGTATTACCTTTGTCTCCCAGGCAGCATTGAAGAACGACATCGGCAAGAAGCTCGGATTGTCCCGCCGCCTGGAAGCCGTGTGCAATACCCGCACAATCGGCAAGGCCGACATGAAACTCAATGACTACCAGCCAGACATCAGCGTGGACCCGCAAACCTATGTAGTGAAAGCCGATGGCGTGGAACTGCTATGCGAGCCGGCCACCGAACTGCCCCTGGCTCAACGCTATTTCCTGTTCTGAGGAGCAACAATGCTCGAATGTCATCAATGGCTGGAGGAATCTCTGCAGGAGGTCTCCGCCAAAGACCAGCATGTGCTGGAACTCACCTACGAACTACGCACCCGTAGCAGGCTGCTGACGCACTCGATAGACGGTGTCGAGCTGGGACTGTTTCTGCCACGCGGCCGCATTCTGCAGCACGGCGACCGGCTCCTGGCAAACGATGGCAGCACAGTGGTTATCCAGGCCGCGCCCGAGCCACTGACCCGGGTGCAATGCGATGATGTATTACTGTTGGCCCGGGCTGCCTATCACATGGGTAACCGCCACGTGGCGCTGGAGGTCAAGCGGGGAGAGTTGCGCTACCTGCGTGACCATGTGCTGGCAGGCATGCTCAAGGGCCTGGGTCTGGAACCGGAGGACATTGTCGCGCCATTCAATCCTGAATCCGGTGCCTACCATGGTCATACGCATACCAGCGTCGCCACGCCGGCAGCACCCATGCTGCGGTTGAGCGGGCACTGACATGCTCGTTTCAGATCGCACTGATATTGCTCTGCTACGGGTATTGCAGCTGGCCAGCCCGGCACTGCCGATCGGTGGCTACGCCTATTCCCAAGGCCTTGAATACGCAGTGGAGCAAGCCTGGGTGAGCGATCTGGATTCCGCCGCCGCCTGGCTGGATGGCGTGGCCAAGCGCGCCCTGGGTCAACTGGATATTCCTGTACTCCTGCGCCAGTTCGCAGCCCTGCAGGCCGGCGATCTGGAGGCGGTACATCGCTGGAACGACTGGCTACTGGCCAACCGGGAAACCGCTGAACTCTATCTCGAAGACAGCCAGCAGGGAGGTGCACTACTGCGCCTGATGATCTCGCTGGAGATGCCCGCCGCGCTTGAATGGCCCAAGGGTGAAGCCATCGCATTGATGACCGCCTTCGCCATAGCGGGCTCGCATTGGCAGATCGACGTGCGCTCACTGGCCCACGGCGTGCTGTGGAGCTGGCTGGAAAATCAGGTGGGCGCTGCCACCAAACTGGTCCCCCTGGGACAAACCGACGCCCAGCGATTGCTGGGCCTGCTGTTACCCGGCCTGCCGCTGATCGTCGATGCCGCCAGTCAGCTCGAAGACGACGAACTGGGCGCCGGCCTACCCGGGCTGGCCTTCGCCAGTGCCCGGCACGAACACCAATACACACGACTGTTTCGATCCTGAGGAGCGCTAAATGACTACAAAACCTGCCCTGCGCGTGGGCATCGGCGGACCGGTGGGGTCCGGCAAGACGGCCCTGGTACGCACCCTGTGTGAGCGCCTGTACCCCTACTACGACCTGGCCGTCATCACCAACGATATCTATACCCGCGAGGACGCCGACTTCCTGCTGCGCCACGAGGCGCTACCGGCAGATCGGATTCTGGGTGTGGAAACCGGTGGCTGCCCGCATACAGCGATCCGTGAAGACGCTTCAATGAATCTGGCGGCCATCGCCGAACTGCAGGAGCGCTTTCCCGCCGTTGAGCTGATCCTCGTCGAGAGCGGCGGTGACAACCTGGCGGCCACCTTCAGCCCCGAGTTGTCTGATCTCACGGTCTACGTGATTGATGTCTCTGCCGGCGACAAGATCCCGCGCAAGGGTGGCCCAGGCATTACCCGTTCAGACCTGCTGCTGATCAACAAGACAGATCTGGCACCCCTGGTGGGCGCGGACCTGTCGGTCATGGATCGTGATGCCAAGAAGATGCGCGGTGACCGCCCATTCGTCTTTTCCAACCTGAAAACCGGTGATGGTGTTGATGAGATCATCGCCTTTATCGTTCGTCACGGCATGCTGCGCCCCCTGCCAGCGTCCGCCGCACAAGGAGTTTGACCATGAACCTGCTGGTAACCCGTTCACTTGCCCTGCTGGCCCTGCTCTGCATGCCACTTCTCGCCCAGGCCCATCCCGAGCACGCCCATGTCGGCGGCCTGGCTCTGGGACTAAGCCACCCCATTGGCGGTCTGGATCACCTGCTGGCCATGCTGGCGGTCGGGCTCTGGGCGTCACAGCTCGGCGGTAGCGCCCGCTGGTTGATGCCGGTGCTCTTCGTCGCCTTCATGCTGGTCGGCGCAGGCCTGGGCATGAACGGCTTCGCCTTGCCAATGGTCGAACAGGGCATTGTTGCCTCGGTCGTGGTGCTGGGTCTGCTGCTGCTCTGGGCCCGTCGTCTGCCCCTGGCGGCTGGCGCCACTCTGGTCACAGCCTTTGCAATGATGCACGGGCTCGCCCACGGCGCTGAAATGCCGGTGTCCAGCAATGCCCTGCTATACATGGCCGGTTTTGCCCTCAGCACCGCGCTGCTGCACCTGGCCGGTATGGGTGTGGGGAGCTGGCGCAGTGGCATGCTGTCGCGCTTTATTGGCGCCGCCATCGCTGTCGCCGGCGTAGGTCTGGCCCTGGCCTGATACTCTAGTCGCCGCTCAAGTTCATTGTCGACCTTTGCCAGACTGGTCTGTCAGGCAAAGGTTGGATAAGCGATCTATCCTGTGGGTACGACGATGACAATAATTCAAGAGATCGTGAATGAATGCTTCACCGCGTACCCACTGCGGCAAATGGCCGGCATTGCTGTTGGGAAGCTTGCTATGGCTTAGCGGTCCGCATGCTGAAGGCCATACCGAAGACGAGGTACTGGAATGGACAGTCTGGCCTTTGCCTGGATTAGTCAACGTAGAAAACGGCAAGCCCACCGATGGCATTACCATGGCAGGGGTCCTGATGCTGATGGCGCAGCTGCCCGATCTGCAGCCGGAGTTTCGCCTGGCCAATAGACTACGTCAGCAACGGAACATGGCGATGGGCGATAATTTCTGCTCAACCCCACTGATGCGACGCGGTGATACCGACACTGTTGGTTATTTCATTCCTTTTATGGCCAGCACGCCCATCCAGGCGGTGATCCGTAAAGCTGATCTGGCCCGTTACCCGCTTGAGGATGGCCGGCTTTCACTACAGCGTCTGGTTCAGGAAACCGAGCTCCGCGGCGGTCTTTCAGCATTCAGAACCTACCCCCCCGGGATCGAAGCCTGGTTCCAGAAGGCGCAGGCTGCAGGCCGTGCTGAAGACATTACCGGTACCCAGAGCGGTGAAAACCTGCTGTTGATGGTCAGCCATGGGCGACTGGACCTGACGTTCGAGTTCGCTACCATTACCCGTGCCATGAGTCAGCGCTTGCGCATCAAAGAGCCCTTGCTGAGTCTGCCGGTTCACGAGCAACGGGAGCTGGTGGAAAGCGGCATCTACTGCACACGCACGGAATGGGGCCGCAGCATGGCCGAGCGTTTGGATGAGGCAGTGCGCGCGGTGGTTGCCGACACGGAAAACTTCATGCCGCTCTACGACCAGTGGGTGCCTGCCGAGACATACCATGCCTATGAGGCCGAACTAACCGACTACTACCGCCGACGGGCCACGCAACCGACCGACTTCGGGCCTCCCCTTTCACTCCCTGCTGCTGTCCCCGCTACGGCAGAGGATGCCGGCGCAGGACAGAACAGCCTTCCAGAAACCACTCAGACCGCGGAGCCGTCTCCGGTCTTGTAGCGCGCGGGGGTAACGCCCTGCCAGCGCCGGAACGCACGCACAAACGCACCTTCGTCAGAAAACCCCAGACTCTCGGCAATCTCTGCCACTCTCTGGTCGCCCTGCAGCGCGCGGCAAGCCATCTGCTGCAGCACGCTTTCGCGCAGGCTCTTGAACGACAGTCCTTCCTCGCCCAGCCGTCGGTTGAGGTGCCGGCCGCTGAGGTCCAGCTCGGCCGCCACTCTTTCCTTGCCCCAACGCGGATGCTGACGGACCAGGCGCTGCACATCGGCGGTCAGGCTGTGCTGGCCGAGCGCCGCCAGATTGTGGTCGGCCAGTTGCCGTAAGTGATCGCGCAGGGCGCTGTTGGCCTGGATCTGGGATAACGCAAGTTGGTCGGTAGCGAAACCCAGATGGTTGCACCCGGCATTGAAGTGCACGGGGCAACCCAGCAGGGAATGATATTCATCTGGCGCCGCCAGGGGCGCGTGGGCAAACCAGATGCCACTGGGCTGAAAGCGTCCCCCGGTGGCCCAGCGGGTCAGGCTCAACATGCTGGCCAATACCGCCTCGACCCGTTCAGCCGAGCGAATACGCAGGTGCGGTTGATAGTCGATAAAGGCCTGGTCGCCTTCACTGTGCAATACAAACTCGCCGCCATCGCCGACGACCGGCGCGTATTCGACCAGCTCTTCCAGTGCTTCACCAAAGGTGTCGCAGGTCACCAACAGCATGCCGACACTGTCCAGATGGCCGATCTGCATCTCCAGTCCCAGACGAAGGCCGGCCAGCGGATCGCTGCGGGCTGCACAGAACGCATCCCACAGTGCGTCCTGCGTCGCCAAGGGTACGCGCTGCCCCGGCCGCAGTGCTGCCAGCAAGGCAGCAGGCAGCACCAGGCCCTGGCGCTGCGCGGCCTGCACAATCGCCTGGCTGTATAGCGGCGTAACGCTGTGTTCGGAAGTGTCGCCCATGGCCTGAATTGCCGGTCCTTTGTCCTGTTTGGTGCGATACGCCCTGTAGCGCATCCACTAGACTGGCAAGCATAACAACAAAGACTCCCGAGGTAGCAGCCATGTATGCCGTGATAGGAGCGGGCCCGATGGGTCTCGCCGCAGCCCGCAATCTTCAGAAGCTCGACATCCCCTTTACCGGTTTCGACCTGCACAGCGATGTGGGCGGCCTGTGGGATATCGACAACCCGCACAGCACCATGTACGAAACCGCCCACCTGATCTCGTCCAAGCGCATGACCGAGTTCAAGGAATTCCCGATGGCGGACGACGTTGCTGCCTACCCGCATCACAGTTCGCTGAAAACCTACTTTCAGGACTTTGCCGGCCAGTTTGATCTGCGCCGCCACTATGAATTCAATACCCGTGTGCTCAGCGTCGAGCCGGCGGGCGAGCAGTGGACCATCACCACCGAACGCGACGGCCAGCAACAGACGCGCACCTTCGAGGGCGTGCTGATCGCCAACGGCACCCTGCACAAACCGAACATGCCCTCACTGCCCGGCACGTTCGACGGCGAGCTGATGCACTCATCGGACTATCGCACCCCCGACGTATTCAAGGGCAAGCGGGTGCTGATTGTCGGTTGCGGCAACTCCGGCGCGGACATCGCCGTGGATGCCGTACACCATGCCCAATCGGTAGATATCAGCCTGCGCCGCGGCTATTACTTCCTGCCCAAATTCGTCAAGGGCCGGCCAATCGATACCCTGGGCGGCAAGGTCAAACTGCCGCGCCCGCTCAAGCAACGTATCGACGGCGCGATGATCCGCATGATCATCGGCAAGCCCTCCGATTACGGCCTGCCGGATCCGGACTACCGGTTGTACGAGTCACATCCGGTGATCAACTCGCTGATCCTGCACCACCTCGGCCATGGGGATATCCAGGCACGGCGCGATATCAAGGCCATAGACGGCAAGCAGGTGACCTTTGTCGATGGCCAGAGCAGGGAATACGACCTGATCCTGATGTCCACCGGCTACCTGCTGGACTACCCGTTTATCGACCGCCAGCACCTGAACTGGCCGGCCAGCGCCGATGCGCCGCAGCTGTACATGAACGTGTTCCATCCCAAGTACGACAACCTGTTCATGATGGGCATGATCGAAGCGGCGGGGCTGGGCTGGGAAGGGCGCAATCAGCAGGCACGTCTGGTCGCCCTGTATATCCGCCGGCACCAGCAGCAAGCTGAAGCGGCCAAGGCGTTCGACACCATCAAGCGTGAGCGTGCAGGGGTGACGCTGGATGGCGGCTATGACTACATCAAGCTGGCGCGCATGGCCTATTACGTGAACAAAGATGAATACCTGCGCACGCTGGCCGAGCACATTACCGAGCTGCAAAGCGGGCTTGAGGTGGAGGAACCCCAACCGGTGCCCGCAGCATGAGCGGCGCGCTGCCGATGGAATTCGACCCGGCCAGTCTGATCCTGCTCAACGTCATCATGGCCTGCATGATGTTCGGCGTGTCCCTGAGCCTGCGCCTGGAAGACTTCAAGCGCATCGCCCTGGCGCCGATTGCACCGCTGGCGGGGCTGTTCGCCCAGTTTCTGCTGCTGCCACTGGCCACCTGCCTGTTTACCTGGGCCCTGCAGATCGATCCCGAGCTAGCGCTGGGCATGATCCTGGTCGCCTCCTGCCCGGGTGGCAGCTTCTCCAACATCATGACCTGGCTGGCCCGTGGCAACGTGGCGGTCTCCGTCAGCATGACGGCCGTCTCCAGTCTGGCCGCCACCGTGCTGACGCCGCTGAACTTCGCCTTCTATGGCTGGCTCAACCCGCATACGCGCGAGTACCTGACCCAGATCACCCTGGAGCCGGGCGGCATATTGCTGCTGGTATTGCTGGTGCTGGCGCTACCGCTGGTGCTGGGCATGGTCACCGGGCGCAAGTTGCCGGGGCTGGTGGAACGTAGCGAGAAACCACTGCGCATCATTTCGTTGCTGGTGTTCCTGGGCTTTGTGGCGATCGCGTTTTCCAACAACTTCGGTCTGTTTCTGGAGCGTTTCCACAGCTTTTTCTGGCTGGTGGTCGCCCACAATCTGCTGGCCTTGTCCCTGGGGTACGGCATGGGTATGTTGCTCAAACTGCCGGTGGCTGATCGCCGGGCCGTGACCATGGAGGTCGGCATCCAGAACTCGGGCCTGGGCCTGGTCATCCTCTTTACCTTCTTTCCCGAGGCGGGCGGCATGATGCTGATCACCGCATTCTGGGGCGTCTGGCATCTGGTGTCAGGCATCACTCTTTCACAGATCTGGGCACGCACCGCACATGACTAAACGCATATTGATCACCGGCGCGGCCGGCTATATCGGGCACCAGCTGGGCAATCGGCTGGCCGATTATTTCCATGTGGTCGGCACCGACCTGCGCGGCCGCGACGACCTGCGGTTTCCGCTGGAGATCGCAGACGTGCGCGATGCCGCCCTGGCCGACCTGCTGCAACGCGAGCAGATCACCCATGTGGTGCATCTGGCATCGATCCTCCAGGCCTCGCCGGATAGGGCGCGGGATTACGACATCGACGTCAACGGCACGCGCAACGTACTGGAATGTTGCATCAAGGCCGGCGTGCAGCATTTCACCGTCACCAGTTCCGGCGCGGCTTACGGCTACCATGCCGACAACCCGGCCTGGATCGACGAGCAGGACGCCCTGCGTGGCAATACCGAGTTCGCCTACTCCGATCACAAGCGGCTGATCGAGGAGATGCTGGCCGACTACCGCCAGCAGCATCCAAGCCTGCAACAACTGATCTTTCGCCCCGGTACGGTGCTGGGCACCGACACGCGCAACCAGATCACCAACCTGTTCATGGCCCCGCGCATTCTTGCGCTCAAGGGCAGTGACTCGCCCTTTGTATTCATCTGGGACCAGGATGTGATCGGCGCGATGGAAATGGGCATCCGCGAAGACAAGACCGGCATCTTCAATATGGCCGGCGACGGCGCATTGACCATGGGTGACATCGCCAGACGCCTGAATAAACCGCTGCTGACCCTGCCCGTGTGGCTGGTCAAGGCCGGCCTGCAGGTCGCAAAATGGCGCGGCAAACCGACCGGGCCGGAACAGGTGAACTTTCTGCGCTACCGCCCGGTGCTGAGCAATCGGCGTCTGAAGGAAGAGTTCGGCTATCCCTTGGCCAAAACCTCGGCCGAGACGTTCGAGTATTTTGTCGAAGCGAATGGGCTGAGACGCTGAAGCGCAACCGGACGCTGGAAACGAATAACTAACAGGGTTAACCCATGCACGTAACACTGATCACCGGCGCTGCCTCCGGCCTGGGCTGGGCCATGGCCCGCCACTGGTTCGCCGCCGGCCACAGCCTGGTCATGGCTGACATTGACGAAGCAGGACTGGCCGCCCGCGCCAAGGAGCTGGGCGAGCCCGAGCGGATATTGACCGTCACCATGGACATTACCCAGGCCGCCGACATCAGCTATCTGATCGACGAAGTAGGCCACCGTTTCGGTCGCCTGGATCTGCTGGTCAACAACGCCGGCATCACCCATCGCTCACCCGCACATCAGACCAACCCGGCGGTATTTCGCAAGGTCATGGCCGTGGACTGGCAAGGCCCGGTGGAACTGACCATGGCGGCACTGCCGCTGCTGCGCGAATCCGCCGGCAGCATCGTCTGCATCGGCTCCATGGCCGGCTGGATGCCCGTCCCCGGCCGCGCCGCCTATTGCGCCGCCAAGGGTGCACTGACCCAGTTCTTTGAAGTACTGCGCCTGGAGCTGGAAGCCGACGGCATCCATATTCTCATGGCCTACCCGAGCTTTCTCGACACCCCCATCGAAAACCACGCCCTGGGCCGCGATGGCAGCACCGCCAAGCACCCAAGATCCATGGTCGGCGGCATGCGCAGCGCCGAATGGATGGCCGAACTGATCGACAAAGGCCTGAAGGACGGCAAACGCTGGATACTCCCCGAACCCGTCTCACGATTCGGCAGCCTGCTCTGGCGCATCGCCCCGGCGTTGTACCTTCGCCAGGTACGCAAACGCTTCGCGGGTGAGTTACGCTAACGCATGTTCTGGGCTCGTCATCCTCGCGAAAGCGGGGATCCATCTCAGCCAACAGCGCATCGCCCCCTGGGATGATCTCGTCATCCTCGCGAAGGCGGGGATCCATTTCGACCTTCGGGTTATCCACACACTACCATCTTGGAACTAAGGCAACCCAATGCTGATTGACCCCTGGATCTGGCTGGGTGTGTTCATCCTGCTAGCCTATACCGTCGAAGCCATCACCGGCTTCGGCAGCCTGGTAATCGCTCTCTCTCTGGGCGCACTCGTCCTGCCTATACCGGCCATGATGCCCGTCGTCGTGCCCCTCAACGTCCTGATGACCGGCTACCTGGTCTGGCGCAACCGCCGGCATATCTACTGGCCCGTGCTGCTCAAGCTGATACTGCCACTGATGGTGCTTGGCACCGTGGCCGGATACCTGCTGCACCCCTGGCTCGGTGATGAACTGCTCAAACTGCTGTTTGGCGTGCTGGTGCTGTGGTTCGCCTGCCGCGAGCTCTGGCGCATGGCCCGCGGCGTCGTCATGACCCCGCACTCCCCCATGCTCAGCCGCGTACTGACCTTCGGCGCCGGCATCACCCACGGCCTGTTCGCCTCCGGCGGTCCCCTGCTGGTCTACGCCCTCGGCGGCATCCAGCTCGACAAAAGCCGCATGCGCGCCACCCTACTGGTGGTGTGGTTCACGCTGAACAGCTGCCTGAGCGTGCTGTTTCTGTTTGATGGCAGTTTGATACCCAGCTTGCCGAGGTTAGTGATGTATCTGCCGCTGCTGGTGGTGGGGGTTCTGCTGGGAGAGTTTCTGCATCATCGGCTGAATGAGCAGCGGTTTCGGCAGCTGGTGTATGGGTTGTTGGCGGTGACGGGGGCGTTGTTGATATTCAAGGCTGTTGGGTGACGGCTTGGGGTCGCTCGCTGGGCCGTTTGGCGTAGTCGCAAAAAAGGTGGTTGGCACCTCTGGTGAAAAGTAGCAGTATGGCTTTAGCTGCTGAATTGCAGTTCCCTTCTTGGTGGCATGGATGCCTGAATTATTTCTTGAGACATCCGGGTCCACTTGCCGTTGTTGGCTGGCGTGGGGTGCTTTGTGTTTGGCTATAACGCGCTTATACCGCATGCGGTTTAACGTGCAAGCGATTACACCGGAGACAGACAAGCATATGATTATATTAATAAAATACTGCTGCAACGGCCGAGTATTATGTGGCGTATTAACACCGCGTGCGATCTAATCACAGTTAGGTGTCAGTCATGAGCGTCCCCGAAATTCTGATGTCCACTCAACCCGTTATGTATGAGACGGGATATGAAGACTGGCCATACGCATACGCTGGCTCATGCTTTCCTGTGAAATGGAGAGATAAACTTTATATAGTTTCGGCTTTCCATTGTTTTGAAAACTTTGATGTAAAGCCAGAAAGTACGCTTTATCCAATTCCAGGTTCAAACACAGAGTTCTTTGGGTTTTGTAGGACGCTTCGAGCGAAGAACAATAAATCAGATGATTTAAAACATTTCGACCATGTAGCTCTGGAGGTCTGCAGCAAAACACACAGCATCGAGCAGATTAGCGCTGTCAACGCAGTTGATCTAAGTAATGAAAGCTCCGTACTATCGCTGGGCTCCAACAAAATTCGAGAAGTATGGCTAAGAGGATATTTACGAGATTGTCCAGATCATCAGATTGACTACGAAAAGGCAAAGATAACTCAGCAGGCATATGTAACAAATGGCCTTGTTTCAACGAGAGAAAGCCTTTCCGGTAATTGTTCAATATTAAAGGTTAAGATACCCACACCTGAAAAATATTCTCCCGACGGCATGAGTGGCAGTGCCGTATATTCTGAAGATATTTTCGGCAATATTTTGTTGTCAGGCATGGTTATCGAGTTCAACATCTATACAGAGGAGTATATCGTCATAGATTCAACATTAATTAGAGAGCTACTGTGTCAAGAAAACACCTAACAATCGGCTGCACGGCGACAATTTCTACGCTGCTTTGCAGCTCCGAAATTGCGCGTGAGCACAGGCGTTACATTTCAGGAGCACATCGTTGAGAATATTCTTATCTATCCTTGGTGCATTGCTTTTTCTAGCCAGTGCAAAATTTGGATACTGCCTGCTTGTAGAAGAAAAATTGAGTGGCGCTGAGTTCGTAAGCTTAACTATTGCGTTTGCAGTTATCGGGCTAATCCTATCCTTCGCATCGGAAGTTCAAGAGTTTTCGGTAGCTGGAAACATTGTAAAGCTTAAAGAAGTAAAGCGAGATGCTGAGAAATCTATCAGTGAATTGAAATCGGCAAGAACGGAAACGTTCAGGTTTCTTTTAAGTCTTGCTAAGCGACACCCTGGTGGTTTCTCTGATGGGGGCACTGTAGATGGTCGCGTCGACGATTTTTGGTCGCTACATGATCAAATAGTTGCTTTTAACTGCGAAGATGAATTGTCTAATAATCTACTTGAAGTAGTAGGTGTGCTTCTTAAAGGGCAGCTAAACAGCATCTCTCACAGCAGTGATGCTGTAAGAAGCAAGTACCATGGAACACAAGAAATCCCAGAGCCATCACAATTAACTATCGAGGCTTTGGATAATGACTCTGTTGAGTTAACAGCTAAAAGAGGTGTGGCTGGCGGCGACCAGGCTGCGATAAAGAAGATGCTTGTTGTCGGCCTTGAAGAGTATAAAAAGCTATATAAGCTTAGAGATAAATATCAAAATAAAAAGAAATTAATGAGGTCAGATGAACATTAATCGCGGTTTTCAGCCAGAAATCTTCGTCCGACTCCGATTTTCCATGAAGAGCTATTCACTGCCTTTGTGGAAACTAGAATAAATGGGGTCAGATGAACATTAATCGGAAATCTTCATCTGCCCTAATTTCCTCAACAGTTACAGCCTGTCACTCCGGCTGATTGTAAGGATTAACTCGGCGAATCCTTGGAGCGAGTCCGTGAAACCGCCATCATCATTCCTATGCCAAAAATGATCAGACAGGCGATGCCAATGTACAGAGTATCCACACCTGCGGTTACTAGCCCCCACGCAATGCCGCCGACGGTCAAAGCAAGGCCGATCATATAAATTAAAAACGACATGGGAATTCCTCAGGGGGATGGTGTTGCTGGCTCGAACTCACAGCATTGTAGGCTCGCGCGCAGAATAACTGCAAACACGGATTAGCGGCGTGGCAAGGCTGGTTTTTCGTGCAAATAAATAGGGGCCGGATGTACATTAATCGGACTCCGATTGCTGAGTTTGGTTGGCTACAGAATTACTAGCTGAGGCTTTAACACATGGATGAGACTGCTTTGGACAGCAACGCTGCTATAACCGTAAGAAGGATGGAACCGGGCGATCTGCCCCAGGCCGCTGAAGTGCACAGGCTGGCCTTTATTCGTCAGGCACGCTCGGTGGAATGGTTACGCAGCAACCTCAATGCCGAGCCGAAAAACTTATGCTACGCCGCCTTTTCCGGCGCCCATTGCGTCGGATACATCATCTGGTCGCAAAAGGCCGGATTCAGACCGGAGGCGGTGCTGGAGCTTGAGCAGATCGCGGTTAGCCCTGACCACCAGGGAAAGGGTATAGGCAAAGCACTCATTTCCCTGAGCCTGCCCGAGGTCGCCCGATCTCTGGAAGCGCAAGGCTCTACGCTAAAGCATATTTTGGTGACCACACGCGCTGACAATCATGCGCAGCAACTTTACCGGTCACTGCTTGGCGCCGAGGTCGAAGCTACCATCAGTGGGCTCTACTCAGCGGATGAGGTCATCATGGTAGCGCGGAACGTGAATAACCAAGTCAGATGAACATTTAAAGGCCAATAACCATGACAACAATCGCTGTAATAGCCGTGCTGATCGTCGCCCTGCTCCACGCCTACTTTCTGGTTCTTGAAATGTTTCTGTGGGACAAGCCTGCCGGCCTGAAAACCTTTGGCAACACGCCCGAACAGGCGTCTGTCACAAAGGTCATGGCGGCCAATCAGGGACTGTATAACGGCTTTATTGTTGCCGGGCTGGTGTGGGGGGTGATCCAGGGTGCGGAGGGCTTTGATTTCAAGGTGTTCTTTCTGCTGTGCGTGATTGTTGCCGGCCTGTTCGGCGCCGCCACTGCCAGCCGCAAGATTCTCTTCGTTCAGGCGGTTCCGGGCCTGGTCGCGCTCTTACTGGTACTGGCGACAGCATGAATACTCTGGTCAGATGAGCATCGATCCTTTTACAGTTAGTCAGTGATGATGCCTTATACACATCCATTAAAAGCAACGGAGCTGTGGTTCCATGGGACCACGCATCATTTCGACGCATGGGAGAATCCTCCTACTGCGACGCTTTCCCAGCAGGTTTTCCCACACTCATTTATCTCGCTTAGTAGCGACATTGAGTATGCGAAATTACATCAAGGTCTGCACGGAAATATCTGTGCAGCTATGTTGTCGTCTACCGCAAAAATCCTGGATCTGCGTATAGAATCAGCTGACTCGTTGCTGCTCTACCAGAAGATAAAATCGGATCACTTGGGTGCTCAGTATTATGGACTGGCTTTCTATAGCGAATGGCTTGCAGCTTGCCAGGCCGGAAGTATTTTAAGGTTTATATTTCGCAGCGAGCAGGATCATCCAGAACTGTTTGCGCAACAAGAAATAGCAAGGAAATCCCTAAATGAAAAAACGGTGTCAGCCGCCGTCATTTATATTCGTAATTTCACTCGGAGGTGGATTGAAACGTTAATTGGTCCTGCAAAAAAGATGGGCTACGATGCGGTAATTTGCAATGAGTTGGAAAGATCGCTGCATACAACCGCGAGTACACAGCTGTTTGTATTTAACCCTGAATGCTTGTCCGCGCCAAACTGGGAAGTCCCCGGCTATAAACTGGACTCAGTGCAGGGAATAAAGGGGGCAGATGAGCTTTAGTCTCCCTCCAAGCTCCACCGCTGACTTGCCTGCCTCCACGCGAATCACTTACAATTTCGGTGGGCTTTACGGGCGCCCACCTCGCGAAAGCAACTGCACCTGATTTCGCAAGCTCAATGCTTGCATACCCTCCCTGACCAACCGCGAGAAGGTCAATTGATGCTGGAGTTGGTATGCACGCTCATTGTGTTGAAGGTCCGGAACGACCTGTAAGTAATGCTTCCATAGCCCTTGTTCTGCGAGAGGCCAAGCGCCTGCATCGCAGTGCAAAATCCGATGCCCTTTCTTCTTCGCTGCCTGTACTTCGCCGCCTACTGTCGGCGGGTGTGCTGCGCGATACGACCCTGCCGAATGCGTTTCGCGCTCGCTCCACCTTGCAGCGTAAACACTTTTTGCGCCTGCTGGCACTGGAAGCGGGCTTCTCGAGCTGGGAAACGTACAGGCCTGCCTTGCAGAACACCCACCCGTCCGAGTTGGACGCATTCATCGTGCTTGAAAAGGGTTGGGCCTTTATCCACAACTGGTTTCCTTCGGAAGAACAGGCCCAGGCCGCCAAGTCGGATGGCCGGGTAGTGCGCATTGGTAACCAGGCGGTAGTCCTCACGCCGCAGCAAGTAGAACACCACTACCGGTTTGGAGGTTCTCATGAATGAATCCATTTTCACGTTCGCAAGCATTCTTGCGATGGTTGCGTGGTTAACCTTGGTAATCGCTCTGGTTGCTCCGGCCTCGGCAACCAGAGAGCGGTTGCTGCGCTTCGCCGGCCGGCAGGTTCCTGTCGTCCTGTGCGCGCTTTACGCTGGTGTTCTCTACGCCAATTGGGGAGCGGTACCGGACGGGGGTTTCTCGGATCTTACAAGTGTCGTTGCGCTGTTTTCACACCCGGGTAACGTGCTCGGAGGCTGGATTCATTTCCTGGCTTTTGATCTGCTGATTGGACGCGGAGTGATCGACCACGGCTTGGCACAGGGTTATCCCCGCGCCGTCCTTTTCCTGGTGCTGCCGTTCATCTTCCTCTATGGCCCTGTGGGACTGCTTGCTTACTTCATTCTCGCGATAATTACGCAGGGTATGAGAGCACGAAAGCAAGTCTGACCATACCTGGAAGCACCAGGGTATGGTCAAATGCAGGCTTGAGATTTGGGGACGGTACGGTGACCTGGTGATGTCTGCGAAGATGAGCTCTCGTCTGAAAGTCAGCGCCTGCGGCCCCGGGTCAAACACAGGCATATTGGATCGGCGGTCACTCTTGCATGGAATTTTCTATAGAACTGATCGCGTTGCTGTTTGCTGTGGCCGTCATCGCCGGGACGATTGATACCCTGGCAGGGGGAGGCGGGCTCATCACCATTCCGGCGTTGATGCTCTCGGGCATGCCGCCCATCAATGCGCTAGGTACCAACAAGCTGCAAGGCTGCGCGGGAACGGGTACTGCTACCCTGTTGCTGCTGAAGAAATCCAGAATCAAGTTGCGCCATATACGGCCGCTGATACTCGCCGCCTTCCTGGGGTCGGTGGCGGGTACTGTGGCTGTTCACTTCGTGGACCAACAGTACCTGACCCTCGCGATCCCCGTTGTGCTGACGTTCATCGCCGGTTACTTCATCCTGTATAAACCCAGCCGTGCCATCCATCTGGGCAAGAAGATCAGCAGTAAGAAATTCAAGTATGTGGTGATTCCGGGCATTGGCTTTTACGACGGCATGTTCGGCCCCGGCACTGGCTCGTTCTTCACCCTGGGCAGCGTGCTGTGCAGAAGAGCGAAACTGGTGGCTGCGACGGCTGTGGCCAAGCCCCTGAATTTCGCGACCAACCTGTCGTCACTGATAGTTTTTGCCGCCTATGGCAACGTGGTCTGGCATGTTGGTCTGGTGATGATGCTGGGGCAGTTTATCGGCGCCTGGGTGGGCATCCACTTTCTCTACCGGATCAACCCCAACAAGCTGCGGCTACTGGTGGTGTTCGTCTGCATCGTGATGCTGGCCAGGTATCTATATTCCAGCGGCTGGATCGCTTGGTAGGCGCTGCGGCCTTGCTGACTACCAAAACCGCCCCGTAACATGCCCTGGCATTTACCGGACCGCTCCAGGCGGCGTAGGAACAGGATGACCCGATGAATACCCAAAACCGAACACTAGCCCACCTGCCATACATGCTGCTAACAGTATTGTTTGCACTGCTGGCCAGCGGCTGTGAGATGCCATCCGACAACAGTGCCGAAGCTCGGACGGAGTTGGCTAGGCGGGGCATCAGCCTTGATATTGACGGGTTGAAAGCGTCGACTAAAGCGCGCAGTTCTGACGGCGCCTTTCTGTTTGCCGAGATCAGTTTTTTCGACAACATCACTGATGCGGACCTGAAGCAGATCTTGATCCACGCTACCAAGTCCTACAATTTTGGTCTTATTCGCGAGCTTCAACGCCTCGACAGCACCGTGCAGTTCGACGCAACAGATTTGCAGGAAAGCCTTGATACATCAGTGCAGCGCGGCGCCGCTGGGCTGACCGCCGCGCTGCTGAGGCATGGTGCCCGGCCCGGCCCCGAGACTTTGTTTCGGGCCGCCTACGCGGATGATTACCAGCAGGCGGAAAGCCTGCTGCAGTACGAGACCAGCTTTACCGGCGAGCCCAACAATGAGGCCGTGAGAATGGCTGCCCGGCTGGGCAACCTGCAGACCCTCAAGGCTTTTGTCGACAGCAGCAAGGCTCCAAATGAGCAGATCTATCAGGCGCTTCTTTTCGGGGCCCTGACCGAGAAAGCTGATGTGGTCCGCTATCTGGTGGAGTGGGGCGTTCCGGTGGATCACCCCGACAGCGACGGCTGCACCGCCCTGCATTACCTGGCGCAGGACGGTCTGGTCGAGGATGTGCGCTATCTGGTCGAGCAGGGAGCGGCCGTAAACAATACCTGCCGCGGCAAGGAAACCCCACTGAAGTGGGCCCACTACGGCAAGAACCAACCGGTAATTGATTACCTGCTGAGCGTCGGCGGTACGCAACCGTGAGCACTTTGTCGTGCGTCACGTACCCAGCATTCCTACCAACTGATTCAAACCGGAGCAACCCATGCCAACCGACCCGTTGAAAACACTCTCCGACCTGGTCAGCGAAGCCCATGCCCAGATCCAGGCGGCGCACGAGCACATCAATCCGGTGGTGGAAGTGCGCCAGGGGATGCGCAATTCCGGCATACCTGCCGATGTGATCACACTCGACTGTCTGCGTACTCAGCGGCGCATAACGCTGATCCTGCATGACCAGCAACCAGACGTGATGCTCTACCAGTTCGTGACGCGGGAAGAAGAAGTCGGGGGTGAGTTCAAGCAGATAGCCCTGTCGACCTTGAGCAGTGCAACCCTGTTCGACTGGATGCAGGATTACTTCGGCTCGGCAACGACCAACTGACGAACCGGTATAACCGGCGCCAACTCAGCTGACGCGATGATATTGAGTCGCGGGTGAACCTGCCGTCGATAACGCGTTGGTCTGATGTATGGGCAGCACCACCCCGTTTTCCAGATCCTCTATCGCCTCAATGGCAATCATGGGCGTTGCACAGACCGCCGCGCCAAATACCGTGGCAAAGGACACATCTGCCGCATCCCTGCCGGTACCAAGCCGTAGCAGCCCCATGGTTGGCGATACGCCACTGGGGTCAAACAGATACCAGCGGCCACTGAGAAACACCTCAACATAGGCATGAAAGTCCCCGAGGGCAGGATCAGCACCGTAGTTGATACCCGAGACAAAGCGTGCCGGCATGTTCAGGGCGCGGCATGTGGAAATCATCAAGTGCGCAAAGTCGCGACACACGCCCACATGGTCGGTCAGGGTATCCACAGCCGAGGTACTGCTGCCGGAGCTGCCCGAGGTATAGCGGGTTCTCTCGTACACCCAGTCACGAATGGCGAGCACCCGGCTATAGCCTGGCTGCATGTTACCGAACTCGTGGTTGGCCAGGGCCTGAAAGCGGTCTGACTCACAATACCTGCTGGGGTAGATGTAGCAGAACAGATCCATCGGCAGATCGGCGACCGCCATCTCCTGCAGGCCACCGGGCCAGGACACTGTGTGATGAATGTCCAGCACGCCCTCATAACGAATCACCAGATCTCCGCTGTAAGCACGCACTTTCATCCACCGCGTACCGTCATCCTGGCGAATGGACACCTGATAAGGCACGGATTGATTGATGCTTACAGACTCGCTGACAACATACTGATTGGCGGTGATGGCCGGATGGATGTTGAACAGGAAATCGCAGCTCGAATCCAACACGGTATAGGTCAGCTCAATGGAAAACTTTAACCGCACCATGGCTGTAACTCCTCTAGTAAAGCGGGGGAAGCAGGCAGGGGTCTAGCGCGTTTAGACGAAGGGTTAAAACGGCTGTGAGCTCTTGGATCCTGAATTGCAACTTTACGTCGCATACCGGGATTATGGAACCGTTCAATGTGTATTAAGGTATCAAAAACGGGCGATTGAGCCCCTAAATCAGGCCATCAAGGCAAAAGCGCCTGCACTGGGCGGGGCTTTCTATCGAGCACCAATACTGATGGTCCCAGGTGCCACCAGTACATTCGCCCCCGGCGGACAACCACAGGCAACATAGTCTCCCGCTCTAGCGGCGGGGCCCGCTGGCAGAAAAGCGGTTCTGGGGCCTACGGCAACAATAGCGCCGATGCCCTTTTTACAGGCCGGGCAGGTAGCCTTGTGCCCGACCGAGCTGGCAACCAGACCATCAAACAGAATACCCCCGTTGCCCTCGATAACTGCACCTCCGGTGGAGGTTTTCGAACCGATCCCTATGCTCTGCATTCTGTGCAACGCTCCCTGTCTGGTTGTTTGCTTCCGCGCCTGGATAAAGCGCAGAGTGGCCAATCATACTGGCCGTACGGACCCGGGCAATCGAAGCTGGCGGAACTGGTACCTCGGTCACACTTTGAGGTGAAAGCTGCTGTGCGTGGTGTGCATCAGCCGACACGCGGTAGCGGGTACTTCGACCTCCACCCGGTAAACGTTCCAGGCACCTTTAAACCCCGCCCGCCGACTGAAACCGTTCGGTCAGTTGGCGCATTGACAGGGAGTCCTGACGCAGGGATTCGCTGACTTCCCTGGAATGATTCACGCTCCCCATCAGGAGCATTGAGCTTTCTCGCAGCATGGCTGAGCGCTGTTTGATCAGCGTGAGTTCTTCGCGCTGCAACGAGACCGAACGGGAGACCTGATGACTGCTGGTTTCCATTTCCACAAACTGGTCCGCCAGCCGTGTCAGGTGAGTTCTCAGCTGATCCAGATTCGTGCGGTTGTCGGTGCCTGCCGCGCTCATTTCACCCAGCAGTGCATTTACCCCGCTCACCCCATCGACCAGGTCCATGACCCACTGGCGAATATCGCGGGTGGAGTCGGCGGTGCGTCTGGAGAGGGTTCTTACCTCGTCGGCAACCACTGCAAAACCGCGCCCATGCTCACCGGCGCGTGCGGCTTCAATCGCTGCATTCAGCGCCAGCAGGTTGGTTTGGTCGGCTATTGCGGCAATTACGCCGATCACCTGTTCGATCTTGCTGGTGGATTCACCCAGCGCCTGAACGGAGCTGGATACGCGAACGATCACATTGATGGCATTGTTCGCGGCCGCTTCGCTGCTTTGCAGGCCCTGCTGGACCTGCGCATTGGCCAGTACGGCTTCGCGTATGGTGCCTGCCGATAGCTCGGTGGCCGACTCGATCTCTGAGGCCTGCCCAGCGATGGCGCTCATTGAGTGATTCACCTGTTCAATCTGCTCACGGGTCGTCTCGGATGCGGCCTGCACCGCCTCCGCCTCGATATCCAGGGTCGCAGACCGCTGGTTCAGGCCGGCGGCTGAATGCCGAATGTCGCCGATGAATTGATCGAAACGCCCGACCAGGCCATTCAACGCCCGCGCCACCCCCGCCACCTCGTCCTGCCCGGTGACCACGGGTGGGCGGCTGAGATCGGACGTGGCATCCATTTGCTTGATATCACTTTCGATATTCTGCAGCCGCACGATCACCGTTTGCCGGAGCCAGAGGGTCATCAGAATGATCGAGATCAGAAAGACCCCTGAGCCGATGAGCAGAAACGTCTGCTGATTATCAAGGTAGGTGAGTAACTGCGACGAATCCTGCTGGATGGTATTTCGGCTTGCGCGCTTTCTCTCTTCAATAGCAGCAAGCATCGGCCCCAGTGCCGGAAACAGATCAAAATCCACTACCTGGCCAACCCGGTAATAGCTTTTCTCGGCAATGCCGGGCTCAAGCTTGGCGAGCAGGTCCAGCACTCTCTGGAACTCGCCACTGTGAGTCTCGGCCCATGCGCTCAATTGCGGGCTCTGCTCGATCACCTGCCAGTGATCTGGCAGCGCCACCGCCAATGCCTCGAAGGTGGGCGTGATTTCATCCCAGAGCAGCAATTGCGCTTTTATCTTGTAGGCCAGGTCCTGCAGCTGCCGATGATCCTGCTCCAGATCCTCAAGCAACCAGGACTCCTGCAGGCCGGTGGTGATCAGGCGATTGGAAGCGGTTTCCGTCTCTTTGATGATCAGCAGCGACAATACGGCCAAGGCCGCCAGAGCACTGACGGACAAAAATGAAAAGCACAGGATGCGGGTACGAACGGTGGAAAGCATGATCACCTCACAGCAGGATCGGCCCCCGGAGGCTATGCTCATGATGTGACAATGCCATTACAATCCTGTCTAAAACAGGGCTTTCAGCCGCAACCCGGCGCCGCTCACCCGGCCAGGTAATTGCCAGCGTACCCGTCAGCCGCCACACTAGCGGCATGAAAAAAACCTCCCTGCTGTTCCTGTCGGTACTGGCCCTGTCATTGACTGCCCCTCTGGGTGCGGGCGCAGTTGCTGCCGAGACTCTGAGGGTATTCGCCGCTGCCAGTCTCGGCGGGGTGCTGGAACCGATCGCCAAGCAGTGGACCGGCACCACCCAGCAACCAGTATCCCTATCCTTCGCCGGTAGTTCGGTACTGGCACGGCAGATTCAACAGGGCGCCCCGGCAGATATATTTATCTCGGCGAACAGCCTGTGGATGGATGCGCTCGAGACCTCGGGTGATGTGCAGCGCGATAGCCGACAGCCATTGCTGACCAACTCTTTGGTGTTGATTGCCCACTCCCCCGATACCCCGCCAGTTGCCATCGAACCGGGTTTCGATCTGCGCGCATTGCTCGGCGACGGCATGCTGGCCATGGCCCTGACCGAAGCAGTGCCGGCGGGTATCTATGGTAAACAGGCTTTAACAAGGCTTGGCATCTGGAACGGGATTACCGACCGTGTGGCGCAGACCGATAACGTGCGCGCGGCGCTGGCACTGGTGGCGCGGGGCGAGGCAAGACTGGGCATCGTGTACGCCAGCGATGCACAGACAGAACCGCAGGTATCGGTGGTGGGCCATTTTCCCGCTGACAGTCATGACCCAATCATCTATCCCATGGCCCAGACCAGCCAGAGCCAACACCCCCAGGCCCGAGCCTTTCTGGATTACCTTTCCAGCGAATCCGCCAGGGTGATATTTCGCCAGGCCGGGTTCGGGATGGTTGATTGATGGTCGCTGACTGGCTTGGACCGGCCGAATGGCAAGCGGTTGCGCTGTCGCTGAAGGTCTCCTTCTGGGCCACGCTGGTAAGTCTGCCTGTCGGGCTGCTGACCGCCTACGCACTGGCCCGCTGGCGTTTCCCGGGGCGGCAGTTATTGAATGCCCTGGTGCATTTACCGCTCATTTTGCCGCCGGTCGTGACTGGCTACGTGCTCCTGCTTGGGTTCGGCCGCCAGGGACCCATCGGCCAGTGGCTGTACGAGAGTTTTGGCATCACCCTGGCATTCAACTGGACGGGCGCGGCCCTGGCTGCGGCAATCATGGCCTTTCCGCTGATGGTACGGGCCATGCGCCTGGCGATTGAGGCGGTGGACCCCAAACTGGAGCAGGCCGCCAGTACATTGGGCGCAGGGCATGCCTGGATCTTTCTGACCATCACCCTGCCGCTGAGTCTTCCGGGTGTGATTGCCGGCACCATTCTGGCGTTTGCCAAGGCGATAGGTGAATTTGGTGCAACCATCACCTTTGTTTCGAATATCCCCGGTCGTACGCAGACCATCCCCTCGGCCATTCATGCGTTTCTGCAGGTACCCGGTGGCGAGCCTATGGCAGCGCGGCTCGCGATAGTGTCGGTGATCATCGCGATGGCGGCCTTGCTGGTGTCGGAAGTATTGGCCCGACGTGTGGCACGGAGGATCGGCGGACAATGACTCTCGATGTATCTATTGAGCATCAGCTGGGCGACTTTGCGCTGGATGTGCATTTTCAGGTGCCCGCGGGGCTGACCGTGCTGTTCGGAGAATCTGGGGCGGGCAAGAGCAGCGTCGTCAACGCCGTAGCCGGCTTGCTGCGTCCCGACCGGGGGCAGATCAAGCTGGGTGAGCGGACCCTGCTCGACACAAGCGCGGGCGTGAATCTGCCCGTACGCAAACGCCGGATCGGCTACGTTTTTCAGGACGACCGATTGTTTCCCCACCTGAGTGTGAGACAGAACATTCTCTACGGCCGACGCTTTACTCACCGCGATGCGCCGCCTGCTGACCAGCAGCAGATTATTGCCATGCTGGGTATAGAGTCACTGCTGGATAGGCGCCCGGCTGGTTTGTCCGGCGGAGAAAAACAGCGGGTGGCTATTGCCCGAGCCCTGCTCTGCAGCCCGGAGCTGATACTCGCTGACGAGCCCCTGGCGGCTCTGGATGAGGCACGCAAGGCTGAAATACTGCCCTACTTTGAACGCCTGCGGGATGATCTGCAGATTCCGGTTCTGTATGTCAGCCATTCCCTGTCCGAGGTCGCGCGGCTGGCGACTACCGTGGTCACGTTGAGCTGCGGCCGAGTCACGGCTGTAGGGCCGGCGGCCCAGGTGCTCAGTGATCCACAGCTGGCTTTGGGCCTGCGCGAGGCTGGGGCGATGTTGACCGGGAAACTGGTTGCACATCATGCCGATGGCCTCAGCGAACTGGCCACCGCCGGGGGTTCTCTGTTTGTGCCGCGCAATGCCGCTCCCATCGGCACCCGCGTACGCGTGCGGGTCGAGGCGCAGGACGTGATTCTGTCCCGTGCGCGGCCTACCGGACTATCGGCAATGAATATCCTGTGCGGGACCATCCGTTCGATTACCAGCCGCGACGGTGGTGACGCGATAGTGGTGATCGGCATGGGCGAGGGTGAAGGCCAGGACAATCTGTTGGCCCGCGTGACCTGTCGCTCGGTAAAGGCGCTCGGGCTGCACGTGGGCGACGAGTGCCATGCCATCATGAAGTCGGTCGCCCTGGCGCCCGGCGATATCAGCTAAGCCCCGGCAATCGGCTTCAACTCTCCAGGTCGGCGCTGGCTGGGCGCTTCTGGCTGCCCAGTGTATTGAACGCGATATGCGTGCTGGGAAACACTTCACCCACCTGCTCGTTAATCCAGTCCGTTTCACCCAGGTGGTCCATCACCGGCCCTTTGACCTCGGCCAGATGGAGGTGGATATCTCTGTCGGCCAGACCCTCGGTGAGTTCGCTGAGCATGTCCAGTCCGGTACTGTCGATATGATTCACCGCAGAGAGAATAAGCAGCACTTCACGGGTATCAGGATAATCTCGCAGGGCCCGATAAAGAGCCTGTTCGATAGCCTTGGTGTTGGCGAAGAAGATGTTTTCGTCGATACGCAGGGCCAGCAGTTGGGGTTCGATTTCCACCAGATGCCGCTTGGTATTACGAAAATCCTGAGTGCCCGGTACCCGACCGACCACCGCAATATGCGGTCGACTACCCCGCCACAACTGCGCGGCAATCGACAGACAGATACCCAGCGCGATGCCGCCCTCAATCCCCAGCAGCAGCACCCCGGCAGCCGTACTGAACAAGGTCAGACCCTCGGCACGGTCATAACGCCAGGCCCGTCGCAGGCTGGCTACATCAATCAACGGGATGACGGCCACGAGGATCACAACCGCCAGAATAACCAGGGGCAGGTGGGCAAACAGGGGCGCGACGGTCAGCAGAATCAGGCCGATAATGCTCATGGCAATGACCCCCGCCAGGGGCGTGTTCGAACCCGCCTCAATATTCACGACAGAGCGCGAAAAGCCACCCGCTACCGCAAAGCCACCGGTCAGACCGGCACCCAGGTTGGCGGCGCCGAGCGCCAGCAACTCCCGATCAGCATCAATGCTCTGACGCTTGCGCCGGGCCAGGGACTGGGCAATCGCCACACTCTCGACAAAGGTGACCAGGCTGATTAGCGCCGCCGGTAACAGCAGTGCTCGTATATCCGACCACTCTGGCGTTGCCCAGAAAAAGCCAGGGAGTCCGGCCGGTAAAAAGCCCACCACCGGCACGCCCTGTGCGGCCAGATCGCCGCCGATGGTAGCCAGCAGCGCTGCAATCACCAGTACGATGGGGGCCAGGCGAGCGAGCAGGGTAGCGGCGACCGATGGCAATCCAAGACTGCGCAGATGACCCGCCAGCACACTGCGGGCATAGATCAGCCAGACCAGCGAAACCAGACCGATCCCCAGAACCAGAGAGTTTGCCAGCGTCCAGCTATCAAGCAGTTGCTGTGGGCTGGCGGGTAGCGCGCGCACACCCAGCAAATGTGGCAGCTGACTGATTGCAATCAGAATCGCCGCACCACTGATGAACCCGCTGATAACCGGATGGCTGAGGAAGTTGGCCAGAAAGCCCATGCGCAACAGACCCACCGCGAACAGCATCACACCCGACAGCAAAGCCAGCCATATCGCCATTTGCAAATAGGCACCGCTACCAGCGGCCGCCAGGGGCGCCAGCAGGGTCGCGGTCATCAGTCCGGTGACTGCCACGGGGCCAACCGAGAGGCTCATGCTGCTACCAAACAGGGCGTACGCCAGAAGCGGCAACAAGCTGGCGTACAGACCGATCTGCACGGGCAGGCCGGCCAGCATCGCGTAGGCCATGCTCTGGGGAATGATCATCACGCTGACCACCAGGCCGGCGGTCAGGTCACCACCGAGCCAGGCCAGCCGATAGGACCGTAACCAGCCGAGCAGACCCGGATCGCCCGGCGGCTGGAGCCTCGGGTTGTTGCTCATGCCGTCACGCGACGGTCATACGCCTGGAACAACAGCATGCCGGCCAGCATGGCTATAGCGAACAGCCACGCCTGGGGCATGCCGGCGCCCACTGCTACAAGGGCCGGACCCGGACAGAAACCCGCCACCCCCCATCCTGCGCCGAACAGCAAACTGCCGGCGATCAGCCGCTTGTCAATTTGCCCCTTACCCGGCAGTGTCACCGGCTCACCCCCCAGAGTGCGGCCGGAACGCTGAACCCACTGCATCGGCAGGAAAGCGGCACCAATTGCGCCAACCATGACCAGTGCCAGGGAGGGATCCCATTGACCGAACAGGTCGAGGAATCCCAGCACCTTCGCCGGATTGGCCATACCTGAGATAACCAGCCCCATACCGAATACCAGGCCAGCCAGTAACGCGGTCAGAATGCGCATATTCAGCCCCCCCACAGGTGTCGGAGTACAAAGACGGTCACAAAGCCGCTGCCCATGAAGCTCAGCGTGGCGACCAGAGAGCGTGGCGACAATCGCGCCAGACCACACACGCCGTGCCCACTGGTGCAGCCCGAGCCCAGCCGCGACCCGAAACCCACCAGCAACCCGGCAACCACCAGGGCGAGCGGTCCTGCCTCGATCTGAATCTGCGGACGATACATGACGACCCAGTAGAGAAGGGGTGCAATGATCAAACCCGCCACAAAGGCTGCACGCTCGCCACTGCCGGGCAGAAGCGGACCAAGCAAACCGCCCACCAACCCACTGATGCCTGCGATTCTGCCATTGAGCAGTATCAACAGGCTCGCAGACAGGCCGATCAGTCCGCCACCAAGCAACGCGCTCCAGGGGGTAAAATGTACCCAGTCAATGCTCATTCGGGCTCCTCGCTACAGAACAGTTGATACAGCGTGCTGATGACCGCCAATGCCTCGGGGCTGGCAATACGATAGTAGACCAGCTTGCCCTCGCGCCGCGTCGCGACCATGTTTTCCCGGCGCAATACCCCCAGCTGCTGGGACAGGGTGGGCTGCAAAATGCCCAGGCTCGCTTCCAGTTCACCCACATTGCGCTCGCCCCCGACCAATTGGCAGAGGAGCATCAGGCGGTCACGATTACTCAGTGCCTTGAGCAAAGCCTGGGCCTTGTCGGCGGCACCATGCAGGCGATGCAGGTCGATTGCGTCGGTTGTGTGTTGCATTGAATGGTCCATCACAGGATGATCCGATAACAATATATATAAAAATATAATATATCAACCGCAATAATTGGGTGGCGTTCTGGAATGGGGCACAGCAAAGGCACTACAAAAATTTTTCCAGCTTAAGCGAATCTTAAGTTTCGCCCGGCAACCTTCTCTGCATCACTGGAGAGAAGCCCATGCCACACTCGTTTACATCGTCACCCTCACCGCTGGCCACTTTCGACAGTCAATACGTTCTGGAGCTCAACAGCGGCCAGCCCGGCACCGATACGCAACGCGAACAGCTGGAAGCCTTCGTTCACCAGCGTTTTGCCGACACCTACGGCGCCAGCATCAGGCAGTACATGCCCCAACTGCTGGGTATAAGGCAAAAGGGCGAACTACAGGCCGTCGTCGGTCTGCGACCCGCCAGCGCCAGCCCGCTTTTTCTGGAACAGTATCTGGACGTGCCGGCCTGCACGCAGATTCGTATTCACAGCGGCATGCCCCTGCAGCGCGAGCATATGGTGGAGGTAGGCAATCTGGCTGCTCTGGCCCCGGGCGGAGCACGGGTCCTGATCATTGCGCTGACCCATTACCTGGCCGCCCAGGGTTACACCTGGGTGGTTTTCACCGGCACGGCAATGCTCCTCAACAGCTTCCAGCGGCTGGCCCTCAGCCCCATTGATCTGGGTGAGGCCAAGCCGGAACGCCTCGGCGACCGGCAAGCGGAGTGGGGAAGTTATTACGCAACCCGGCCGCGGGTGATGGCAGGGTACATTCCCGAGGGTCTGGTTCAGCTTGAGCAGCGCGGCGTTTTCCGGCGCCTGGGTTACCGCCCCCTTTACGCGCATCACCAGGGGGTTTCCCATGTCAGCGCTTGAATCCTTCTGGCAGGCGCTGAGTCGTCATGCCGAGAGCCAGCCAGACCAGCTGGCCCTGACCGACGACCATGGCAGCGTGACCTATGGCGAGCTCCCTGAGCACATAGCCAGACGCAGCCAGCAGTTGATCAGCAGCGGGTGCAGCAGGCTTGCTCTGGCTCTGGAGAATGGTATCGACTGGATTCTCTGGGATCTTGCCCTGCTGCACAGTGGCCTTGTCTGTGTGCCCGTGCCGCCCTTTTTCAGCGCCGGACAGGTTCACCACCTGCTCGACAGCGCCGGCATCGACAGCATCATCGGTCGCCTGCCCGACGGCGTGAGTCCGCAGGAGCAGGGCTTCAGCCGCACCAGTCTGGGCTGGCAACGGCTGACACCCATAACCTCGCAGCAGACCAGGGCACCCATGCCTGAGGGCACCTGCAAGATCACCTTCACATCCGGCACGACCGGGCAGCCAAAAGGGGTGTGCCTGGCCGCAGACACCCTGATGACCGTAGCGCTCAGCCTGCAGGACGCCTGCGCCGACATCAGCCCCGAACGCCACCTGGTACTGCTGCCCCTGGGCGTGCTGCTGGACAATATCGGTGTGTATGCCGCGCTGCTGGCGGGCGCCAGCATCACTTTGCCGGAACGCACAGGGGTGCAGAACAACACGCTCGACATCCAGCAACTCATGCATGTTCTGCATGAGGCCAAGCCGAACAGTCTGGTGCTGGTGCCTCAACTGCTCCAGGGGCTTTTACAGGCCGCCAGTGCCGGCCTGCACCCGCCTTCCAGCCTGCGGTTTATTGCCGTCGGCGGTGGACATATTGCCCCTGCATTGCTCAACCAGGCTGCGCAACTGCAGTGGCCGGTCTTTGAAGGCTACGGGTTGTCGGAATGTGCCTCGGTGGTGTGTCTGAATCGCCCGACCCAGCGCAGGCCCAGCACCGTAGGCAAGCCCCTGCCACACGTGCAGGTCAGCCTCGCCGAGGATGGTGAAATACTGGTACACGGCAACGGTCCGTTGGGCTATCTGGGGGACACCGAGCCTGTCGCTTCGCCCTGGCCTACCGGTGACATCGGTCGCCTGGATGATGGGTTTCTCACCATCCTGGGACGCAAGAAGAATCAGTTCATTACCGCCTTTGGCCGCAACGTCAACCCAGAGTGGATCGAGGCCGAGCTGACCAGTGAGCCGGCCATTGGCCAGGCATTCGTCCATGGCGAGGCGCTGCCCAGCAATCTGGCCCTGGTAATGCCGCGCAATGCGCAGGTCACCCCTGACGAGATTGAAGACGCCATCGCCCGAATCAATGCCGGCCTGCCCGGCTACGCCCGGGTCCATCACTGGCTGGTCATCCAGCAGCCCTTTACCGCCACCAACGGCCTGCTGACCAGTAATGGTCGACTGCGCCGAGACGCCATTTTCCAGCACTATCGTCAGGCTCTAGAGGGCCTGTTAACCAAGGAGTTAGCCCATGAATTTCTTTGATCGTTTACACGAAAGCACGCAGGCCGAGCGCGAGTACCTGTTTGCCTCCCCGCTGATCCGGGCCGCATTGACTGGGCAGGTTCAGCGCCACAGCTATATCGCTTTCCTGACGCAGGCATTCCACCACGTCAGCCACACCGTACCCTTGCTGATGGCCTGCGGCGCGCGACTGAGCGCCAAACAGGAATGGATTCGCAACGCCATGGCCGAGTACATCGAAGAAGAGCTGGGCCACCAGGAGTGGATTCTCAACGACCTGCGCGCCTGTGGTGCCGATGCTGAAGCCGTGCGCCATGGCCAGCCAGCACTGGCAACGGAACTGATGGTCAGCACCATGTATGACCGCATCAATCGGCTCAATCCGGTATCCATGCTGGGCATGGTCTTCGTGCTCGAAGGCACCAGCATTGCCCTGGCTACCCAGGCGGCAAACAGCCTGCAGAAAGGTCTGGGATTACCGAACAAGGCCTTCAGTTATTTGAGTTCCCACGGCTCGCTGGACCAGGAACACATGAAGTTCTTCGAAAAACTGGTCAACCAGCTGGACGATCCGGCCGATCAGGAAGCCGTTATCCATACCGCCCGGGTCATTTATCGACTCTATGCCGACATGTTCCGCAGTCTGCCTGGTTCGTTGGAGGTGCCCCATGCGCTTGCAGGATAGTGTTGTGATCCTGACCGGCGCCACCGGCGGCATGGGTCAGGCCATGGTTGCGGCACTGTGTCAGGCAGGTGCCCAGGTGCTTCTGGTAGGGCGCCAAACACAGGCACTGGAGGCCATGGAACGTGACTTTGGTAGCCGCGTATCCTGCGTGCAGGCCGATTTGCGAAGGCCGGATGATCGCGCCAGAGTTGTCGCGGCCGCTCGCAAGCTGAAGGGTTTCAACCTGCTGGTCAATGCGGCGGGGGTAAACCATTTCGGGCTGTTCGAGTCCATGGATGATTCGGCAATAGCGGACCTGATCGACATCAATCTGACCGCGAACCTGCAGCTTACGCGCGCACTGTTGCCGCTCATGAAGTCCGCGCCCCAGGCCTGTGTAGTCAATATAGGCTCGACCTTTGGCTCGATTGGCTATGCCGGTTTCAGCACCTATTGTGCGAGCAAGTTTGCCCTTCGTGGTTTTTCCCAGGCGCTGCGCCGCGAACTCGCCGATACCCGTGTCGGGGTGCTGTATCTAGCCCCCAGGGCTACCCGTACGGAGATGAACAGTTCCCAGGTGAATGCTATGAACAGTGCCCTGCAGGTCGCTACAGACAGCCCCGAACAGGTTGCCAAGCAACTGATCAGCGCACTGGAACGTGATCTGCGCGAGGTGCATCTTGGTTGGCCGGAGCGGCTGTTCGTGCGCCTCAACAGCCTGCTTCCTTCGCTGCTGGACAAAGCACTACGTCGCCAGTTACCGACCATTCAACATTTCGCCGCGCCACCTGTCATGGCAGCCAACGTTGTGGCTGGCACCCCTGTTCCCACCGAAACCCTGGAGCAAAGATCATGAACATTCTCAAACAACTGGCCCTGACGGCTGCTTTCTGGGGGCTGAGCATCGGCGTCCAGGCAGAAGAAGTCAGTGACCTGCAACAGCGTTGGGCGCAGATTCATTATGACCTGCCGGCCAAGCAGCAACCCAAGGCCTATGAACTGCTGGCAGCCGACGCACGACACCTGACCGAGGCGCACCCCGACAGCGCTGCAGCGCATATCTGGCAAGGCATCATTCTCAGCAGCTGGGCCGGCGCCGAAGGCGGACTGGGTGCCCTCAGCAAGGTCAAGGAGGCCAAGGCTGAGCTGGAACAGGCCTTGTCGCTTGATCCCGAGGCGTTGCAAGGCTCGGCCTACACGAGTCTGGGAGCGCTTTACTATCAGGTGCCCGGTTGGCCTATCGGTTTCGGTGATGACGACAAAGCCGCCGAACTGCTGCAAAAGGCCCTGGCACTGAATCCCGATGGGATCGACAGCAACTATTTCTGGGCGGATTACCTGATCGACCAAAAGCGCTATGCTGAGGCCAAGACCGTGCTGTTGAAAGCCCAGGCAGCGCCCCCACGACCAGGCCGCGAGCTCGCCGATAAAGGCCGGCAGCAGGAAATCAGCAAGCTGCTGAAAACACTCTGAGTAACATACATGCGACTGTTGCTGGTTGAAGATGACAAGTCCCTCGGCGAGGGCATATTGACGGCGCTCAAAGCCGAGGGCTACACGCTCGACTGGTTGCAGGACGGTGTCAGTGCCTTGCATGCCCTGAGCAGCGAGCCCTTTGATCTGGCGATTCTTGATCTGGGCTTGCCACGCATGGATGGTCTGAAGGTTCTCAAGGCCCTGCGTGACCGCCACCACAGTATTCCGGTGCTGGTCCTCACGGCCCGCGATGGCGTCCAGGATCGCATCGCCGGGCTGGATGCCGGCGCCGATGACTATCTGACCAAGCCCTTCGACAGCGCCGAACTGAAGGCGCGCCTGCGCGCCCTGCTGCGGCGCAGCAATGGCCGTGCAGAACCGCAGATCAACCTGCGCGGCGTCATTCTTGATCCGCAGAACCAGCAGGTGACCCTGGATGGCAACGTGGTCAGCCTCTCGCGCAAGGAGTTTGTCCTGCTGCACGAACTGATCGCCCAACCTGACCGGGTACTGACCCGGGACCGTCTGGAGCAGGTTCTCAACGGCTGGAACGAGGAAGTGGGCAGCAACGCCCTGGAAGTTCATATCCACCATTTACGCCGCAAACTCTTCCCCGAACTGATTCGCACCCTGCGTGGCGTGGGTTACATGATCGAGCGGCAGGTATGAAATCCATACGCCAGCGAATTCTGCTGCGCGTACTGGGTCTGCTTCTTATCGGCTCGTTGATTCTCAGCGCCGTCAGCTACGGGGATGCAACCCATGAAATAGAGGAGCTGTTCGACGCCCAACTGGGGCAAAGTGCGCGGGTGCTACAAGGCCTGCTACGCCTGCCCGAAGCGCAGATAGATCACCAGCAATTGGCAGCAGTACTGAACGAGTCCGCCGGCCGGCAACCCACTTTGGCGCATCGCTACGAAAGCAAGCTGGCTTACCAGGTACGCGACGCTGACGGCCGGATTATTGCCAGATCCTTCAATGTGCCCAGCATTGGCGAGGACAACTGGTTACCTGGATTTGCCACCCTTGGACAGGGTGAGGATCAATGGCGGCGCTATGTTCTGGAGGATTCCGAGCAGCAAATGGCGATCTGGGTTGGCGAGCGTGCCGATGTGCGCGGCGAGCTGGTGAACAAGATCGTACGTTCCACACTTATCCCCGACCTGGTGGGAATACCCCTCATGCTCCTGCTGGTCTGGCTGGCCATCGGTTCAGGCCTCAAACCCCTGGAGCGCATGGCCCGGCTGATACGCCAGCGTGACCCCGATAGTCTGCAACCGATGCTGGTCAGTGACCTGCCCGCCGAGCTGGAACCCATGGAAGCCGCGCTCAACCGCATGCTCGATCAGGTGGGGCAGCTGCTGGCTCGCGAACAGCGGTTTATTGCCGATGCAGCCCATGAGCTGCGAACACCACTGGCGATACTGCAGATTCATGCTGAAAACGCACGGGCCGCCAACGACCCGGCCGAACGCGACGCCGCCCTTGCTCACCTGCTCAGTGCAACAGAACGCGCAACGCGGCTGGTCAGTCAGATGCTGACACTGGCGCGCCTGACCGACGAGCAACAACTGCAACGCCAACCCATCGCCTTGCAACAGACTTGTCGCAATGAGCTCGCGCAGCTTTTGCCCCTGGCGCTAAAGCGCCATCAGGACCTGCAGTTCGACATTGATCCGGCGCTACCCGAGACCCTGAACATGGAACCGGGCAGCCTTGGCATGCTGCTACAAAATCTCCTCGGTAATGCCATCCAGCACTGCCCTGATAACGGCATCATCAAGTTGCACCTGCAACGCGAGAATGCACAACCCTCCAGTCTGCTGCTCAGCATAGAGAACAGCGGTGAACCCGTACCCGGCGCCAAGCGCGAGCGGTTACTCGAACGCTTCTATACGGGCAGCAATCACCCTGGCGCCGGTCTTGGCCTGTCCATTGTGCAGCGGGTAGTGGAGCGTCATCACGGCAACATAGAGCTCAATGACAGCAGTCTGGGTGGCCTGCGCGTGGATATTCACCTGCCGCTTTAAAGCGACTGTTGATAGCCGCGTATCACAACTGCGCAACCTGCTGGAGCCTGAGTTCGGCATAGTCGATACTGTTACCACATGCCATCTACAGATGACTCGCACGGGATACAGGATATGACTGACAAGCACTTTGATATGACCGGAAAAACCGCACTGATTACCGGCGCCTCGAGCGGACTTGGAGAGCACTTCGCGCGCGTGCTTGCCGCTGCCGGTGCCCGTGTTGTAGTAGCCGCACGCCGCGCCGAACGCCTGGAAAAGCTCGTCCAGGATCTGCGAACCCAGGGTTTTGAGGCTTTAGCGGTGACCATGGATGTAACTGATTCCGATAGCATCGACGCCGGCTTCAGCGAGGCCGAAGCGCAATTTGGCAGCGTGGATGTGTTGATCAACAATGCCGGGATTGGCGAAGGCGTGCCCTTTCTGAAAATGACCGAGGGCAACTGGCGCAGCATGCTCGATACCAACCTCGATGGCGCCTGGCGGGTAGCCCATCGGGCAGCCGTGGCCATAGCCAAGTCACAGCGGGGCGGCAACATCGTCAATATCGCTTCGATTCTCGGCCTGCGCGTGGGCCAGGGCCTGAGCCACTACGCGGTCGCCAAGGCCGGCGTGGTGCAATTGACCAAAGCCATGGCCATTGAACTGGCCCGCGATAACATCCGCGTCAACGCCATCGCCCCCGGCTACTTCCGCACCGAAATGAACAACGACTATTTCGAGTCTGAAAAGGGCCAGGACTATATCAAGCAAAAAGTACCCATGCGCCGCCTGGGCCAGCTGGATGAGCTCAGTGGTCCCCTGTTATTGCTCGCCAGCGAAGCTGGCTCGTTCATAACAGGCACCGTGATCAATGTGGACGGGGGCCATTTGTGCAATAGTCTGTGAATAGATAGCGAATAGCGCGCCCAGAGGACTCACAGGCCAATGCCCCTGATTGATTTACGCCGCAACGAACGTCCCCTGCTGATGACCGGGGTCATTCTGCTCGCCCTGTTTTTTTCCTATCTGGCCTGGTCGGATCGCAACCAACGTGACTCACTGTGGCAGCAGCAATTACATGCCCAGTCCGAAATCCAGCGCATGGCCGTTGAACAGTCGCAACAGGCTGTACGACGCCAGGCCCTTATGGCGGCCAACAGTCTGGCGGAAGATCCCGATACCCTGCGGCTGATACGTCGTATTGCCTTGCTCAAGCAGCGCAACGGTCTCGACGATCCGGTGCTGCATCTTCTGCGTGCCCAACTGCGTAACGACCTCTCCGGCTTCTGGCGGATACTCGAGGAGGCAGGTGCCAATCAACTGCACGTGCATCTGGCACCCGGTGCGGTCAGCTTGCTGCGTATGCACCAACCCGACCATTGGGGTGACAGCCTGGAGGGCATACGCCCCATGATAGAGCTGGTGCAAGCCCAGGGGCAGGCACTGAGCGGCATGGAAACCGGCCGCCATGGCTCTGGCATGCGCGGCATTGTGCCCATTAAAAACAGAGCCGGTCCCGACGCAGAAGTCATCGCCAGCCTGGAGGTCGGCTTTGGCATGCTGCCGGAGCTGCAATTGCTGGATGAAGAGTTGCAGGCCGGCCTGGCGCTATTGCTCAACCGGCACTTGCTGGAAGATATCGTGCTCGACCATGACGAGGCTGGCCTGGTCGAGCTGAAGGGCAGCCCCTGGTGGCTGAATCAGTCGTCACGTACTGAAGCAATGGATTGGCTCTCCAGCGACTCGGTTGCACAGGCCCTGGAGCAGGACGGCAGTGCCGAGCTGGCGATCAATGGCCGCTACCATCTACTCACGAGCGTCCCCCTGGAAGACTTTCAGTCACGTCTGGATGGTCAGGGTAATCCCTCGGCGCTGGTTCTGGTCTGGCGCGATATAAATCCACTCTGGCAGCAACACCTGACAGAAAAAAGTCGGGCTTTACTCACCTGGCTGACTGCCTTTATCGCCGCCATGCTGTTACTCGGTGGTCTCTTGCTGGCCACCCGTGAAAGTGTCCGGCGGCGCGAGCATGACCACCAGGGTCGTCTCAAGCAGGAGATAAAGGAGCGCGAGCAGACCGCGCACCTACTGAACATTGTTTCGCAAACCCAGTCCGCCTATATCAAGGCCAGCAACCTGAATGACAGCTTTGATCAATTGCTCGCCCAGATACTCGAGCTGACCGGAAGCCGCTTTGGTTTCGTCGGCCAACTATTGCGCGATGGCGACGGCAAGCCCTTTCTGCAGACCTATGCCATCAGCAATATCGCCTGGGACGATCAAAGCCGTGCATTTTACGAGGAGCATCGGGCCACCGGCTTGCGCTTTACGCGCCTGGACACCCTGTTTGGCCAGGTACTGCAAAGTGGCGTTGCATACATCAGTAATGATCCTGTGAATGACCCCAATCGGGGTGGCTTGCCACCGGGTCACCCGGCCCTGGAGAGTTTTGCCGGACTGCCTATCTTGTTCGGCGATCAGATGGTGGGCATGATCGGGCTGGCTAACCGGGAGGGTGGATACACCCTTGAGCAACTGGCCTATCTAACGCCTCTGCTCAATTCACTCGGCCAGCTGATACACGCTCTGCGCAGGGATGAAGAAGAACGGGCTTCCACCCTGCGCATCGAGCTGCAGCGCAAGGCGCTACGCGCCTTGAACGAGATTGCAGCTCTGCCCAACCTGCGCCTGGAGACACGCCTGAACAAGGCCCTGGAGCTGGGCTGCCAGTACCTGCGAATGAACGTGGGTATTATCAGTTCCATCACTGATGATGATTACCGAGTAGTGGCCCAGTACAGCCCCGAGAATAATATTGCCATCGGTCAGTATTTCACCCTTGGAACTACCTATTGCGCCCTGACACTACAACAGGCCGACGTATTGGCCATCGAGTTCATGGGTCAGTCACGATTCAGCGGCCATCCCTGCTACAACCTGTTTGGTCTTGAGAGCTATCTGGGTGTGCCTTTGATAGTCGACGGTGAGCGTTACGGGACGCTCAACTTTACCTCCGAGGAGCCACGGCAACAGCCGTTCGCCGATACCGACCTGGAGTTTATCCGGCTGATGAGCCGCTGGGTAAACTCCGCATTGAGTCAGGACGCCGCCAATCGTGAGCGCGAACAACTGCTTGAACGTTTCAACCGCCTCACTGAGCAGTTACCCG
The DNA here is from genome assembly GCF_963977355.1 of uncultured Halopseudomonas sp. NCBI lineage: Bacteria > Pseudomonadati > Pseudomonadota > Gammaproteobacteria > Pseudomonadales > Pseudomonadaceae > Halopseudomonas > uncultured Halopseudomonas sp. Next base: position 121,108 of record NZ_CAXBOV010000006.1, read on the forward strand.
GCGTAGTCTACCAATACCAACTCAACAGTGAGGGTGAGGCCTGGTTCCCATACAGTAGCCAGGGCATCATCGATGTGTATGGGGTCACCCCCGAGCAGGTCCGACTGGATGCCGATGCAGCCGTGCAGGCTATCCACCCGGAGGACCAGCCGCAGATACTTGAGGGTATTGCCGACTCTGCCAGGCACCTATCGATCTGGCGCAGCGAATACCGTGTCAACCATCCGGTATTGGGAGAGATTTGGGCAGCCGGCAGCGCCGTGCCGGAACGACTGGAAAACGGCGATACCATCTGGCACGGCTACATCGGCGATATTACTGCCCGCAAGCAGATTGAACTGACCCTGGAGCACGAACGGGCGCGCCTGGAGAGCATCATTAAGGGCACCAACATTGGTACCTGGGAATGGAACGTGAGCACGGGAGAAACCCTGTTCAATGAACGCTGGGCCAATATTGTCGGCTACACACTTGCTGAACTGACCCCCGTTAGTATTGATACATGGGGAACTCTGACCCATTCGGATGATCTGGCCGAGTCCGAGCGCCAGTTGCAGCAACACTTTTCTGGCGAGGCAGACTACTACGACTGTAAATGCCGCATGCGCCACAAGGATGGACACTGGGTTTGGGTGCACAGTCGTGGTCAATTGATAAGCCGCACCCCCGAAGGCCAGCCCCTATGGATGAGCGGTACCCATGCGGACATCAGCGCTGAAATGGATCGGGATCAGAAAATCAGCCAGGCCCGGGCTTTCCTGCGGGCGGTCATTGATGCTTCTACCGAGGTTGCGGTCATCACCACCGACCTGCAGGGCACCATCACCCTGTTCAACAGCGGGGCCGAAAAGCTACTGGGTTACAAGGCAGAGGACGTCGTCGACAGAACCACTCCGGCGGTATTCCACCTGGCCAGCGAAATAGAACGGCGTAGTCAAAAACTCAGTCAGGAGAAGGGCTTTGAGGTTAGCGGCTTTGAAGTGTTCACCAGCAATGTTCGTGACGGTGGTGGCGAAACCCTGCCCTGGACTTACGTGCACAAGGACGGCGGCCATCGTCTGGTCAATCTGACGATTACCGGCATTCGCGAGGAAAATAACGAGCTGACCGGCTTCCTCGGGATCGCTACCGATATCACCGACCTGATTCAGGCCACCCGCGCGCTGCAAAAAAGTGAATCACGCTTCCGCAGCATGGTCAGCAACCTGCCCGGCGCAGTGTACCGCTGCAACAATGACCTGGACTGGACCATGTCGTATATGAGTGACGAGATTCAGACCATTACCGGCTATCCGGCTTCAGATTTTGTTGATAACCGGGTACGTAGCTTTGCCAGTATTGTGCATCCCGAAGATCTGCATCTGACCTATGCTACCGCTGAGCATATCCAGCGCCAGGAAGCTTTTGAAGCGACCTACCGGGTTATTCATGCCCTGGGCCACGAGGTCTGGGTCAGGGAGAAGGGCCGCGGCGAATACAATGCCCAGAACGAACTGCTGTGGCTGAGTGGTTTTATTTGGGACGCCACTGAGCAGCAACGGATCGACCAGTTGAAAAGTCAGTTCGTCTCCACCGTCAGTCACGAACTGCGCACTCCACTTACCTCGATCACCGGTTCCCTCGCGCTGATTAATAATGGCGTGATGGGCGCGGTACCCGAGAGCATGCGCAAGTTACTTGAGATTGCCCATAGCAACAGCACGGAACTGAACAAACTGATCAACGATCTGCTGGACATGGACAAGCTCGGGGCTGGCAAGATGCATTTCAATCTCCAGTCGCAACCGCTGGTCCCTCTTTTGCGCAAGGCCCTGGAAAGCAACAGCGGTTATGCCGCGCAGTTCCAGATAAACCTGGAACTGGGCAATGTAGACCCGGTCGTGGTCACAGTAGATGCTCTGCGTCTGGGGCAGATACTCAATAACTTCCTGTCCAATGCCATCAAGTTCTCTCACCCGGATCAGACGGTGCGGCTCGATGCTCACTACGCGGAGGGCAGGGTCTGTATTAGCGTGACGGACAGTGGTCTGGGAATAGCAGCAGACTTTCATGACCGGATTTTCAGCAAGTTTTCCCAGGCCGATGCCACCGATACCCGTCAGCGCGGCGGCACCGGTCTGGGGCTGGCGATCTGCAAGGAGCTGGCAGTAAATATGCAAGCCGAACTGGGTTTTGAATCGGAAGCAGGCAAGGGTTCGCGGTTCTGGTGTTTGCTGGACGCAGAGCCCATCGAAAAAGATAAGAGCTGACGCTGCCGAAAGAGGGGAATATCGACGTGTCCCGGCATCTGCAGGCTTTCCAAAAACCGGAAATCACCAGCTTAGCGGCAGAGGCACTATAAGCGTGCTCATGTCGTCGGATTACTCATACGTGCGACAATGGATGGTAAGCAACGTTTTAAAGAAAGGTTGAACATCATGTCAGAACTGAGGCGCATCATGCATATCGAGGATGACCCCTCGATTCAGGAGGTGGCGAGGGTAGCGCTGGAAATAGTTGGCGGCTTCACCGTCATGAGCTGCGCTTCCGGAGCCGAAGGGCTCGAGAATCTCGAAGCTTTCGCCCCCCAGCTCATTCTGCTTGATGTCATGATGCCCGGTATGGATGGGCCCGAAACGCTGGCCAGGCTAAGACATACGGACTTTGCAGCAAACCTGCCCGTGGTTTTCATGACGGCCAAGGTTCAATCCCAGGAAATAGCCGAGTATCACCAGTTATCCGCCGCCGGGGTAATCGTCAAGCCCTTTGACCCCATGACGCTGGCTGATCAGATACGCAGCATCTGGAGTCAATCCCATGGCGAATGCTGATCTCCAGGCTCAGCTCGCCGCGCTGAGCCGTTCATTCCGAGCACGCCTGCAGGTTGAGTTGCAAAGCATGAATGCTCGCAGCGAAGAACTGCTTGCGCAACCAACGGCAGACGCGGGCAATCTTGCCCCGTTGCGCTCCGAACTGCATAAGCTCGCCGGCTCTGCTGGGACATTCGGTTTTGCCGAGCTTGGTGCTCAGGCCCGAACGCTGGAGCTGATTATCACCCGCAGCATGGATAGCGGAGTGTTGAGCCACGCTGATCGCCAGGTGTTGTTAGCGGGTATCAAGTCACTGCCGGCCAAACTGGATCAATCTGAAGCACCGCAGCCCGCATCCGCGATTACCTTTGATAACGACGACAGTGATGTGCGCTGTATTGCCATCGTAGAGCCTGACGGGCAATTACTGCAGGGGATCAGCGACACCCTCGAGAGTTTTGGTTACAAGACGGTAGTCTGTGGTGACGTTGGTGCGCTGTTGAATATCATGGCAGCAGAGGCGCCTGATGCACTGGTCGTCGACATGAGCCTGCCGCAATGGGATGCACAATGGGATGCCGCTGTCGCGCAGGTGCAAATCCATTTGCCCGAGCCCCTGCCGCTGATTGCCCTGTCCGATCAAGACGGGTTTGCTGCACAGTTACACGCCGTGCGCGCCGGCGCCCAGGGCTTCTTTACCCATCCGGTCGACCTCCCCGGTCTGGAAAACAGACTGGAGCGCTGCTTCAGCCTGCAGCACAGCGAGCCCTTCCGGGTGCTGGTAATAGACGATGATATCGAGTTGGCAGAGCGCTTTATTGCGGTCCTGGCTGGTTTTGGCATGCTCGCGGAGACCCTTGATGCGCCAGAGCTGATACTCGAGCAGATGCGCCGGTTTCAGCCAGACGTGGTCATGATGGACGTCAATATGCCGGACTACAGCGGTCCCGAGCTGGCGCAGATCATTCGGCTCAATGACGAATGGCTGCGCGTGCCGATCATCTATCTGTCTGCGGAAACCGACGTGCAGCAACAGATGGCGGCGCTGATCAAGGCAGGGGATGACTTCATAACCAAACCTATCAGCGATAGCGCCCTGCTCACCGCGGTTTACTCACGCGCCCAGCGGGCCCGCCGAGTCAGCCAGGCCCTGGCCAAGGACAGTCTTACCGGACTGCTCAAGCACGCGGATATAAAGGATCAGCTGGAGCTGGAAGCGGATCGCGCCGTACGCAACAAACAGCCGCTCAGTGTCGCGATGATCGATATCGACCATTTCAAGAACGTGAACGACAGCCACGGTCATGCGGTTGGCGATAATGTTATCCGCAGCCTGGCCAACCTGCTGCGTCAGCGGTTGCGCAAGGTAGATCGCCTGGGCCGCTACGGTGGCGAAGAGTTTGTCGCCGTACTGCCCAACTGTTCTCCAGCAGATGCCTGGCGCATTCTTGACAGTATTCGTAGTGACTTCCATGCCTTGCCTTTCAGTAGCGATGCTGGTCTGTTTCATTGCGGCTTCAGCGCAGGTATCAGCTTCAGTCAGGCCCCTGACTGGCAAACCGATAGTCTGCTGGAAAGCGCGGACAAGATGCTATACGAGGCCAAGCAACAAGGTCGTAATCAGATAATCGCCGTCCCTGGCTCCAACGAGGCCGCCAAGTGAAGATAGTCATTATTGAGGACGACCCATGGATTGCGGAGCTGCTCAGGCAGGTGATCACCGGACTGGCTCCGAACGCAGAGCTGAGCCAGTTCAGCCATGTTGGTCCTGCTGTAAACCATATCAAGGCCAACGCTCTGGATCTGCTGCTGTCCGACCTGAATCTTCCCGACGCCAGCGGACTGGAGGCTATCAGTGTAGCCAAGAGAAAAAATCCAAACTGCCCACGGATATTGATCACCTCGAGCATTGATCGAGCAACGGTGATGGCGGCCCGGCAGGCGGGGATTACCGACTTTATTGCCAAACCCTTTACCGTCGAGAAACTGCTGGAACGCCTTAGCGGTTTGATCAACCGCACTGGTGCCGCGAACGCTGCGACGCTGGACGGGATGGACGACATTAATACCTTTTTACAACAGCGGCTCGGTCAGACGCTGTTCATTCCCTGGAGTCGCCCTGAAGATCAGCAGGCCGTGCTGGCCTTGCACAGCGACAGCACTCAGCAGGAGCTGCTGCGCCTGGCATGGCTGCAGCCTTTGTTGCTTGCCGAGCTGATCCGTCAGGCCAACAGCGATAACCGGTCAGATAGCGACTTTGACTGCGTGAGCGCGGAGCAGGCAATCAACCAACTGGGCCTGACTCGCAGCATAGAGCTTGCGATCCGCCTGGCACGTACCGGTCCGGTATTATTTGACCCACGCCTGCGTGAGAAGGCCGAGCAGTTTATGCAGCAGCAAGCCATGCTGGCGAAAGCTCTTACCCGCCTGGCGCATCATCAGTCAGTGGACGCCGCCCCCGTCAGATCTGCCGTCAGCCTGTGCAGGCTTGGCGAGATGGGGACACTTTGCGCTATCCAGAACTTTCTCAATTATGGCCAGCAGCTTGAAGACTCTGAACTGGATGCCCTGCTCAAGCGCTTTGCTCCCGAGTTCGGCAATCGGATCAAGATCAATTTGAAGCTGCCGTTCCTGATTCGCGAGCTGACCGGAGCCCTGTTCAAACTGCCCCAGGGCAGCCTGCGCAAGGATCGGGTGATCATGCGCATTGCGGCTCTGGAAATCGGGCTTGATGATGATCCGGTGCAACTCGCCCAGTTGCGTAAGTGGGTCGGTTTACCCGCTTCCTGAGCATGCTCGGGTCAGTCTGCGCCCATCATCAGAAGGGTCAGCTCGGTAGCCGATATGGCCTGACAGCCCTGTACGTTCTGACCAGCCCAGAGGGGTGTAAAGTCCCCGCTTTCGTGCTTTTCCGCCGCACCGCGCAGGGGTGTGATGGCGCTGCCAGCCAAAGGGAAGGCGGGCGGCAAGGCACTCATCGGGCCCAGCTCACGCATCACGCGGTTGACGATACCCCGCGCCGGCCGACCGGAAAACAGATTGGTCAGCGCTGTATGCGCGGCCATAGGACTTTGCAATGCCGCCCGATGCACCGGCCGGGTATCCGCCTCGGGGCATAGCAGGTAGGCGGTACCAATCTGCACGCCCGCCGCGCCAAGGGCCATGGCCGCGCGGATACCAGCGGCATCCGCTATACCGCCAGCAGCGATCACCGGGATGCGCACAGCGCTGATGATCTGCGGTACAAGTGCAAAGGTCCCGATCTGGCTGGTTACATCCTCGGTGAGAAACATACCTCGATGGCCACCCGCCTCCAGGCCCTGAGCAATCACGGCATCCGCTCCGTGATCTTGCAACCAGAGCGCTTCCTCGACTGTGGTTGCCGAGGAGATCACCTTGCTACCCCAGCTTTTCAACTCATGCAGTAGCTCCGCCGGCGGCAGACCAAAATGGAAGCTGACTACGGGGGGTTTGAACTCGCGCAGCAGCTCCAGCGTTTCAGCGTCGAACGGACGTCTGCCGCCGCCACTTCGGATGTTGGCTATATCCAGACCCAGCTCTTGATAATAGGGTGCCAGCGCTTGAAGCCATGTGGCTTCGCGCTCCTCATCGGGCAGTGGCGAGGTGTGGCAGAAAAAGTTCAGATTCCAGGGCCCGGCAGTCTGATCGCGCATGATGGTAAGTTCTGCGAGCAGGGCGTCGGGGCTGAGCATGGCGGCCGGAACCGAACCCAAGCCGCCCGCACGGCATACCGCCAGAGCCAGTTTGCTGTCCTGAACACCAGCCATGGGAGCCTGGATGATTGGCAGGCGGGTACCCAGTAAAGTCTGCAACAGCATCGGTATATCCTTTTCTTAAGCGGGTGCGGCTCACAGGTTAGCGCGTGTTTCCGTTACCTTCCACGGCGGGCGCATCCTGGTCTAAGGTGAACAGACTGAAATGTATCGAATATGAGGAGCACAACGCATGGGTATTCCCGTTATTGGTCTGGGCACATACAGACTCAAGGACCAGGACGTCATCGATTCGGTAGACCAGGCTCTGCAACTCGGCTACCGCCATATAGATACCGCGCAAATCTATGAAAACGAACAGGCGGTCGGGCGCGCCATCGCCGACAGTGGCATCGCACGTGACGAACTGTTCGTTACCACAAAAATCTGGATTTCCAATCTGGCTCCACGCAAGCTTATCCCCAGCCTTGAAGAAAGCCTGAGCAAGCTCAACCTCAATCATGTGGACATGACGCTGATCCACTGGCCCTCACCCGACGACAAGGTGCCCATGGAAGAGTATCTGCCCATGCTGCTGGAGGCGCGTGAGCAGGGACTGACCAAACACATTGGCGTATCCAATTTCACCATCGAACAGTTGGGCAAGGCGATCGATCTGATAGGTGCCGAGAACATCGCCACCAACCAGGTCGAGATTCACCCTTTTCTGCACAACCGCAAGGTGGCCGAGTTTGCCCGCGAGCATGATATTCAGCTCACCGCTTACATGCCGTTGGCGGTTGGTGAGGTGATGCAGGATCCGGTGTTGCAAGCTATCGGCCAGGCGCACCAGGTCACCCCAGCTCAGGTGACGTTAGCCTGGCTGTTACAACTGGGTTACGTGGTTATTCCGTCTTCTACCAAACGCCAGCACCAGCAGGACAATCTGCACGCAGCGGACCTGCGACTCAGTCAGGATGACATGGCCGCTATTGCTGCACTGGAGCGGAACCAGCGTATTGCCGATCCGGACTTTGCGCCGGCCTGGGACTGATTATCGCCAAAGCGCTTCAATAGCTGCAATCTGCTCCAGCGCTTCGGGGTTGGCCAGGGCCTCACGGTTGGTCACCGCCTCGCGGCGCAGGATTTTCGCCACGGCGAGCTCCACTTTTTTGCCGCTACGGGTATAGGGTACTTGCTCAATGACCTCGACCCGTGCCGGCATATGCCGTGGACTGGCATTGTCGCGGATGCGCTGACGTATACGTTGGCGCAGAGGCTCGTCCAGCTGGCAACCCGGATTCATTACTACCAGCAACACCACGCGCACATCCCCTTCCCAATCCTGACCAACCACCAGGCTGTCGGCAATTTCATTCAGGGTTTCGACCTGGCGGTAGATTTCCGCCGTACCGATCCTCACACCGCCCGGGTTCAGGGTCGCGTCGCTGCGGCCATGAATGATGCAACCACCCTCGGCGTCAAACTCGATATAGTCACCATGGGCCCAGACCCCGGGGAATCGCTCGAAGTAGGCAGCGTGGTAACGGCTGCCGTCGGTGTCGTTCCAGAAACCCAATGGCATGCAAGGCGCCGGCTGCAAGCAAACCAGCTCACCCCGCTCGCCAATGACTATCTGGCCCTCCTCGTTGAATGCCTGCACATCCATGCCGAGCATGCGGCACTGAATGACGCCCCGGCGCACCGGTAGGAGCGGCGAACAGCCAACGAAGCAGGAGACGATGTCGGTACCGCCAGATATCGAGCCCAGCAGCATGTCTTTTTTGACGGCCCCGTAGACCCAGTCGTAATCCTCGGGCAGCAAGGGCGAGCCAGTCGATAGCAGTACTCGCAAGGGACTCAGATCAAAACGCTGGCCTGGATGAAGATCGGCGTTACGGCAGCCCCCCAAAAATTTGGCGCTGGTGCCAAAATGCGTGACGCGATAATCCTCTCCGAGCTGCCATAGACTCTGCATATCGGGGTAACCCGGATTACCATCAAAGAGTACCAGCTCCGCGCCGGTAACCAGACCCGAAGCCAACCAGTTCCACATCATCCAGCCACAGGTGGTGAAGTAGAAGAGCACATCCTCCGGTCCCAGATCCGCGTGCAGCATGAGCTCCTTGCTGTGTTGCAGCAGCGTACCGCCAGCTCCGTGCATGATGCATTTGGGCACGCCCGTGGTACCGGACGAGTAGAGTATGTAGAGCGGGTGATCAAAGGGCAGGGCGGCGAATACCGGCTGGGCACCAGCGTGTTTCTGTTGCACGCTCTGCCAGTCCACCGCGCCCTCTGGCAGGGCTATATCCGGCAGGTTGGATATCATCAGCAACTGCTCGACCGAGGGCATGCTTTGCTGCAACTCCAGGGCCTGGGCGGTTCGGTCGAATACCTTGCCGCCATAACCGTAGCCATTAACGCAGATCAGCAGCCGGGGCTTGATCTGGCCAAAGCGGTCAAGAATCCCGGCTGTGCCGAAGTCCGGTGATGCCGAGGACCACACAGCACCAATACTGGCAGATGCAAGCATGCCGATAATCGCTTCGGGAATGTTAGCTACCACGGCAGCAACCCGATCACCCGGCTGTATGCCAGCCTCGCGCATCCAGGCTCCCAGTGCCGCTACCTGAGCAAGTAGCTCACCACGACTAAGGGTAAAATCCCCTCGGGTTTCGGAACGGGCATGCAGTGCCGGCTGGGTGGCGTCACCGGTCAGGGCGTGGCGTAACAGGTTCTCGGCAAAATTGAGGCGCACCTGGGGAAACCAGCGCGCGCCAGGCAATGCGTGACTCTCCAATACCGAATCGGGGTCACCTGCGCTGACCACACCTGTGTAATCCCAGACGCTCCGCCAGAATCGGCCAATATCGTCGACTGACCATGCGTGCAACGCCGAATAATCGGCGCCAGGGGCTTCACCCGCAGCCTGTAACCAGTCCCTGTAGCAAGCCATACGACTGCGTTTCAGGGTCTGGCCGGTTGGTCTGTAAAGTACTTCGGGCAGGGTCATCATTGCGTTTCCTGACGGGACTGGGCCATGTAATCGATAAATGCCTGCGATGGCAGTGGCCGGCTGTACAGGTAGCCCTGTACGAAGTTGCAACCGGACCGGCGCAGGAAGTCCCGCTGTTCTTGCGTCTCGACACCCTCGGCAATGGTCACCATACCCAGGCTGTGAGAAAGGGTGATGGTGGCGCTGACAATGGCAGCGTCATCACCATCCTTACCCAGATCGCGAATAAAAGACTGATCAATCTTGATCTTCTGCAGGTGGAATCGCTTCAGGTAACTCATGGAAGAATAACCGGTACCGAAATCATCCAGGGCCAGATTCAGACCCAACCCGTTAAGTCTGGAAATGATCTGTATGGCCGTTTCCGGGTCATGCATGGTCATGCTTTCGGTCAGCTCCAGTTCCACAGCCTGCGCGGGTACGCCGGTGCTTTCCAGCAGGGCCTCGATTTTGGCAAGCAGATGGATATCTCTGAACTGGACCGCTGATAGATTGACGGCCACGTACATATCGGTAAAGCCCATACCGTGCCACACCAGCAGTTGCTTGAGCGACTCAGCCAGGACCCATTCGCCAATAGGTACGATGAGGCCACTGTTTTCCGCGACCGGTATGAATTCAGCGGGTGAAATACTGCCCAGCTCCGGATGGGTCCAGCGCAGCAAGGCCTCGGCTCCCACCAGATAATCGTCCTTCAGGCGGTGCTGTGGCTGAAAATGAACACTCAGCTGATCCCGAGCCAATGCATGCCGTAGCGCGTTCTCGATCTGCAGGGTCCGCACGTAATGGGTCTGCAGTTCCGGCTCGAAGAAGCTGTAGCCATTGCGTCCATCATGCTTTGCCCGGTACATCGCGATGTCGGCGTTGCTCTGCAGGTTACTCAGATCTGCGGCATCATCGGGGTAAAGTGCAATACCGATCGAGGCTGTTACAGTCAGCTCATGACCCGCAACCAACATGGATTCGGTCATCGCATTGGCAATACGTTGCGCCGTATGGGCGGCACCATTAGCGTCTATTGACGGCAGAATCAGGCTGAATTCGTCACCCCCGGTGCGTGACAACATGTCCTCCTCACGCAGCAAAGCCGAGAGCCGCTGTGCAAAGGCGACCAGCAGCGCGTCACCCACCTGGTGACCCAGGGAATCATTGACGTTCTTGAAGTTGTCCAGATCGATGAAGAGCAAAGCCAGTTGCTTGTGATGCCGCTCCGCCAAGCTCAGGGCTTCCTGCGCCTGCTGCTCGAACATGCTGCGGTTGGGTAAACCTGTCAGCACATCAAAGAAGGCCAGTGAGTGAATATGCTGCTCATCAGCCTTGCGCTGGGTGATGTCACTCAGCACAGCGACGTAATGGGTGACGTTACCCTGCGTATCAAGCATGCGGCTGATGCGCAGCCATTCAGGATAAAGTGTTCCATTCTTGTGGCGATTCCACAGTTCGCCCTGCCAGTTCCCCTGCGTCTCGATGGCCGACCACATTCTCCGGTAAAAATCCTGGTCATACTGACCTGAAGACAATATGGCCGGCGTCTGGCCCAATGCGTCTTCCGGGCTGAAGCCGGTGATATCGGTGAAGGCCCGGTTTACCTTGACGATCCGCTGTTGCGCATCAGTGATCAAAAAGGCTTCGCTGGTCTGTTCAAAGACGCGCCCGATCAGCTTCAGTTCTTCACTCGCGCGCACCGTCTCGTTGATATCGATATGGGTGCCCACAATCAGGTCAGTCAATCGCCCGTCCTGGTCCCGCAAAAAACCTCCGCGGGCCAGAATCCAGACCCACTCGTTCTCAGCGTTGAGTACCCGAAAGCGGTTCTCATAAAGCTTTTCGGCAGGATCACCACAGTAGTTCTTGAAACACCGAGCTGCCTGGTCCCGGTCGTCGGGATGTAACAGATCGATCCAGACCTGCAGTGAGCCAAATTGTGGGTCAAGTTCCTGTTCAACCGGATCCAGCCCGAGCATTAGAAAATATTCGTCGCTCAACTCCAGGCGGCCGGAGCTCACGTGGTATTCCCATGCGCCAGTGTTGGAGGCGCTGACAAAAGACTGGTAGCGCGCCAGGGTTTGCCGGTTCTGCTCTTCAGCCCGTTTGCGCTCGGTGATTTCCCGAGACAGCACTATAAAACGGTCGCTTTCCTCTGCTCTTGCTGCCTTGCGCGCCACCGATAATTCAAACCAGCGCTCGCCCTCAACTATTTCCGTGTCACCGAGGGCGAAGCTGTAGCCGCTCGCCCAGCCCGTTTGCGCCGCCTGGGCAAGGGCTGCAATAACCTGGCTGGCCGCTGCTCGAGGAAGCACTTCGTAAACCGTTCTACCCTTTATCGAGTCGAAGGGCATTTTCATCAGATCCGTGCGCTGGGAGTAAAAGCGGTAATAACGCCCTTCGCTATCCATTTCAAACAATAGATCAGGCACCGCATTTATAACGGCCGCCATCTCATCGCTCGCCTCCTCGGCAGAGCGCGTGCGCTGGGCAACCAGGGTGGCCAGGTTCTCTCGCTGCCAGCGTATATTAAGCACCTGAAGAACCGAATAACCCAGGGCCAGGCTGGTAACCGTCCCGATCAACAGCGTCATCAACGCCCAGTGCCATAACTCGGAGCTCCGCGGTTGCTCCACACTCAATATCCAATTGGCGTTGGCCAGCTCCAACGAAACCTCATGGGAACGGTGGAAATCCAGGTCCTCGGTCAGCGGCAGCAAAAGATCGCGCTGGTTGGTATTGGGATCCTGGCGCCAAAGGCGAAAACGCAGCTGATGGGCCTGCATGGCCTGGATTTCCGGCAATGATTCGATAGTTGTCAGGTCGATGCTTGAGATCACAAAGCCCCAGAATCGCTCAAAGCCATATTCATCGTTGACGAACACCGGTAGGCGGCCAGCCACAACTAGACCACCCCGAGACAGCTCGAAGGGTCTGGACAGTGTCAGGCTCTTGTTCTGCAAAGCTCTCAAGGCATCAGGGCCGCGCTCGGAGTCCTGCAGAAGATCGCGACCAAGCTCACCCTCATTTCCCGCCAATGGCCAAATCTGGGTGACCACCGCGCCTTCGGCTACCCCCAGAGCAGAGGCTCCAGGAAAGTAGGTGCTCAACTCATCGCCAAGCCGCTGGAAATCATCTATTGGCGCATCGGATATCTGAACCAGGGTGCCCAGGGTGTATACCGCACCCAGGCTACGCTGAACGAAATCTGCGATACCCTGGCCATATGCCTGTACGCGGTGAGCGAACTGCTCCTCATGCTGTACTCGATTCTGCTGATAAAGGCTGTAACCGATAATGAAAGCCAGAACACCGCTAATAAGGGTCGTCAGCAGCGCAACCAGCCAGTAGGCACGGGGCGGTTTGAGCAGATCAGGCTCGTTGCGATGCTGGTGATCCGCCCGGGTATCCTTACCTGGATCAGATGCGGTCATAGGTGCTCCTCGATGCATCCTGTTTCTCTTGTTCTTATTGGCTGCTGAGATGAAAAATGCCGGTGACCGGTTACGTCTGGCGGGCGGGATTGATCAATTTTTTGCGCCGCCTGCAGTAACCCAAGCATGAGGTGCTCACGCTCTGTCGAAGTCACATTTTCCATACGCTCGACAGCCTGGTAAAAAGCTTGCCAGTCTCTGCCGGTCTGTTCAAACAGCATAGCAAAGGCTGGCACCCACTGATCATAAAGTCCGAAGGGAAGCAGGCTGGCATTGTTCAGTGCCTCGGCAAACCAGCCGTCAAATCGCGGGCTGTTATCCCAGCAGTCTGATTTCCACTGCTGGTAATCCATCTGCAGGCGGGAAAACGCTGACTCCTTTGCTTTTCGTTTGGCCGCATCTGGTCGCTCGCTGGTGTAGACCGCCTGCAACCTTTCACGTGTTGCCATGACGAGCTGGGTGAACTCTGCCTGCTGCTGCTCAAGTGCCGGATCAGGTGGCGCCAACCCTCGACTGGATCGCCATTGGCGCAGCCCCTCACTGCCTACAAAGCTGGCGAATGACTCATTGAAGGCCGTGTCATCCTTCAGGTAAAACCGTTGGTGAGCCAGTTCATGGAACAGCGTCAATGCCAGGTAATCATCATCCCAATGCAGCATGGAACTGAGCAGCGGGTCGTCGTACCAGCCCAGGGTCGAGTAGGCCGGGATATCACCAATAAAAACGTCCATGCCCTGTTTACGCCATTGCTGCGCAGCGGCTTGCGCAGCCTCGGGGGTAAAATAGCCCTTGTAGGCCAGGCATCCGGTAAACAGGTAACAGTGCTGAACAGGCTCAAGAGAGAGTTCTGGCGCGACAAACAGATTCCACAGCACGTAATCGCGGGGCAAGGCACTGTAACGGGTGTAGCTGGCATTATCCGGCAGCCCGAGCACATTGCTGGCAAATTGACGTGCCTTGAGCGCCTCGGCCAGGCGCGCCTTGAGTACGGGATCGGTATTGTCGCTTTCCAGCAAGTCGACGATGGGCACACTCAGGGCCATGACATCTCGCTGGCCCTGCCAGGATTGCTGAACAAAGGCGATGCTGCTGCACCCGCCAAGCAACAGAGCTGCGAGCATCGTCACTAGGAGCAACTTCAAAGATTCACCTGCAACCAGTCTGCCAGCTCACGGACCTGTGATTGCGGTTGCCGCGCGGGACTCCATAGGGCCAGTTGATTGGGCGTTTCAACAAAACCCCAGGGCGCCAGCAAGCGGCCGTTGGCAATATCATCTGCGACCAGCAACTCAGGTGCGATGGCTACACCCAGTCCCGACAGGGCCGCTTCGAGAAGGTAATACAGATGCTCGAAGCCCTGCCCATGGCGCAGGCTCTGCGGTTCGAGCTCCAGGGCTTTCGCCCAGTCAGCCCAGGCACCGGGGCGTGACAGGGTATGCAGCAGGGGTTCGTTGACCAGTGCACTGGCAGGCTTATCCGCGATCGAAGCTGCTCGTACATAGCGTGGACTGAATACCGGCCCGATACGCTCGGGAATCAGCGGATACACCTGCATATCGGCAGGCCATGGGGGCTCTGCAAAAAGCAGCGTAGCGGTGACGCCAGGCTTGCGCGGATCTTGCTCGCCTTCGCTGGCGGAGAGGTGCAGGTTCAGCTCTGGAAGCTCGGCGTTCAGTCGATCCAGACGCGGAATGAACCAGCGCGCCAGCAAGCTACCGGGGCAAGCGAGAAGAAAGGGCGCACTCACCTGGCTCTGGCTGATCTCCGCACACACCGTGCGCAGACTATCGAGTGCATCGCGGCTGGCATCACGCAACCGACGGCCGGCGCTGGTCAACTGCACGCCCCGACCCGCCTTCTCGAACAGGGCCACGCCCAGCTCCGATTCCAGGGTACGAATCTGGCGGCTGACTGCACCATGGGTAACATGCAGCACTTCAGCCGCCTGGCTCACACTTTCCAGCCGAGCAGCCGTCTCGAATACGCGTAATGCGTTGAGTGAGGGGAGATCTCGGCTCATGGCGATATGTCACTTTTTCTCACAGGTTGCTGCTATCTTATCGGTTTTTTTCATGTGTCGCCTGCCCTATTGTGGGCGCATTGAAAAGCGCACCCAATATGAAGGTACCGATCATGCAGAACCCCAGCACCTTTACCCGCGGCGCCGATGCCCAGGGCCAGTTCGGCTCTTTCGGTGGTCGCTTTGTCGCCGAATCCCTGATGCCGCTGATTCTCGATCTGGAGGAAGCCTTCAACACGGCCATGGCCGAGCCAGACTTTCTAGCCGAGATGGATCGCTTTCAGGCCGAGTTCGTTGGCCGGCCCAGCCCGCTGTACTACGCGGAGCGTCTGACCGAACTCTACGGCGGCGCCAAGATCTATTTTAAGCGTGAAGAGCTGAACCACACCGGCGCCCACAAGATCAACAACTGTATCGGTCAGGTATTGCTGGCCAAGCGTATGGGCAAGACCCGCATCATTGCCGAGACCGGCGCGGGTATGCATGGCGTTGCTACCGCCACTGTCGCTGCCCGCTTTGGTTTGCCGTGCGTGGTTTACATGGGCGCAACGGATATCGACCGTCAGCGTGACAACGTCTCGCGCATGCGTCTGATGGGTGCCGAGATCGTCCCGGTCACCTCCGGTACGGGCACCCTCAAGGATGCGATGAACGAAGCCCTGCGCGACTGGGTTACCAACGTCGAAAACACTTTCTACATGATCGGCACCGTAGCCGGCCCCCATCCGTACCCCACCATGGTTCGTGAGTTCCAGGCCGTAATCGGCCGCGAGACGCGGGTGCAGATGCTGGCCCGCGAGGGGCGCCTGCCCGACAGCCTGATCGCCTGTATTGGCGGCGGGTCAAATGCCATGGGCCTGTTCCACCCATTCCTGGATGATCCCAGCGTACAGATGATTGGTGTCGAGGCAGCGGGCGAGGGCCTGGATAGCGGTAAACACGCTGCCAGCCTCAAGGGCGGTATTTCCGGTGTATTGCACGGCAATCGAACCTATCTGCTGCAGGACAGCGATGGTCAGATTACCGATGCACACTCGGTTTCCGCTGGTCTGGATTATCCCGGTATTGGCCCCGAACACGCCTGGTTGCATGAGCAGGGCCGTGTCGAATACAGCGCCGTCACCGATACCGAAGCGCTGGAGGCATTCCATGTCTGCTGCCGCCAGGAGGGTATTATCCCGGCCCTGGAGACAGCTCACGCCCTGGCCGAAGTGGCCAAGCGTGCACCCTTGCTACCCAAGGATCACCTGATGGTTATCAACCTGTCCGGCCGCGGCGACAAGGATATGCCTACCGTACTGCGTTTGATGGAGGAGAAGGCATGACATCACGTTTAGCTGGCCGCTTCGCCGAACTCAAGAGCGCCAATCGTGCTGCCCTGGTGACTTACATCTGCGCCGGTGACCCCGGTCACGATGCCAGCCTGGCACTACTGAAACAGCTCCCCGCTGCAGGGGCGGATATCATCGAGCTGGGCATGCCCTTCAGCGACCCCATGGCCGACGGCCCGACCATTCAGGCCGCAGCTGTGCGGGCGCTCAAGGCTGGACAAACGCAATTGAAAACCCTGGAAATGGTCCGGCAGTTCCGTGCCGAAGACCAGACCACACCGATCGTACTGATGGGCTACTACAACCCGATCTATCGTTACGGTCCGGATAACTTCATGCGCGATGCTCGCGAAGCCGGTGTCGATGGGCTGCTGGTGGTCGATCTTCCCGCTGAGCACGACAGCGAACTGGGCCCGCTGGCCCGCGACGCCGGTCTGGACATGATTCGCATGGCCACGCCGACCACTAACGCCAAGCGTTTGCCAGCGGTGCTGGATCATGCCAGTGGATTTCTCTACTACGTTTCGCTCAACGGCGTAACGGGAGTAGGTCAGGCAGACAATGCCACGGTGCGTGATGCGATTGGTGCTATTCGTCAGCAGACCGACATTCCGGTCTGCGTCGGGTTTGGTGTGCGAACGCCAGAGCAGGCTGCCCGTTTTGCACAGGATGCCGAAGGGGTAGTGGTGGGATCAGCACTGGTGGACCTCATCGCCCATGCCAGCACGCCAGAACAAGGAGTCAAGGATGTGCTGAGCCTGGTATCTGAACTGGCAACGGCAATCCGCCAAGCGCGGGCTTGATTCCGTGAGAGCCTAAGACGGCTAGCCAATCACTGGCGCAATGCCGCCAGTACAGGCGCGGTGTCCGGCCGGACACCGCGCCACAGCAGGAAAGCTTCGGCGGCCTGCTCGACCAGCATTCCCAGACCATCCAGACAGCGTGCAGCTCCGTGCTCTGCAGCCCAGCGGTTGAACGCGGTGGGCTCGTTGGCGTACATCATGTCGTAGCACCAGGTATGCCCCGGGCGGATGAGGTTGGGCGAAATGTCCGGCAGGTCGCCTGCCAGGCTCGCCGAGGTAGCATTGATGATCAGATCAACCGGCTCTTCAATCCACTGGAAACCCGCCGCGCTGACCGGCCCTTGGTCCGCAAACAGCGCAGCCAGCTCCTCGGCCTTGCTGACGGTGCGGTTAACAATGCAAAGCTGTGATGGCCCGGCTGCCAATAGCGGCTGCACAACGCCCCTTGCTGCACCGCCCGCACCGACCAGCAATATTTTCAGGCCTGCCAATGCCAGTCCGGCATTATGCTCGATGTCACGTACCAGGCCCTTGCCATCAGTGTTGTCTCCCAACAGGCTACCGTCGGACAGACGCTGGATGGTATTTACCGCACCGGCGCGCTCGGCTGCCGGCGTGTGCCGGCCAACCAATGCCCAGGCCTGTTCCTTGAACGGTACCGTGACATTGACGCCCAGCCCGTCGGCGAGAAAGCTGTGCAGGGTGCCGGCAAAGTCGTCAAGCGGAGCCAATAAAGCCTCGTAGGAGATCGCCTCGCCGGTCTGCTCGCCGAACATACGATGAATGTGTGGCGACTTGCTGTGCCCGATGGGGTTACCGATCACGGCGTAACGATCCATCAGAGGGTGCCTCCCAGCCAATCACGGGGCACAAGAAACTCATCGGTCAGCCGCGCCTCCGGTGTGCCGGGTTCGGGATGCCAGTTATAGTCCCAGCGGACCACCGGTGGCAGCGACATCAGGATCGACTCGGTGCGCCCGCCGGTCTGCAAACCAAACAGGGTCCCTCGGTCATAGACCAGGTTGAACTCCACATAGCGGCCCCGACGATACTCCTGGAACGCCTTCTGCTGGGCAGTATAAGCAGCTGCGCGCCGACGTTCGATGATCGGCAGGTAGGCCTCGATGTAGGCGTCACCAATGGCGCGAAGAAACTCGAAGCTGCGTTCGAAACCCCATTCGTTGAGGTCATCAAAGAACAGTCCGCCGACGCCGCGCTGCTCCTGGCGGTGCTTGAGATGGAAGTACTCGTCACACCAGGCCTTGTAACGTGGATACACGTCCTCACCGAAGGGCTCGCAGGCATCGCGGGCGACTCTATGCCAGTGAATGCAGTCTTCTTCGTTGGCGTAGTAGGGGGTCAGATCAAAACCACCACCAAACCACCAGACCGGATCCGCACCCTCCTTTTCGGCAATGAAAAACCGCACATTGGCATGGGATGTCGGCACATGGGGATTTTCCGGATGCATTACCAGCGATACGCCCATGGCCTGGAAATGCCGTCCGGCAAGCTCCGGGCGATGCGCAGTAGCGGAGGGCGGCATGCCGTCACCAAACACATGGGAAAAGCCCACTCCGCCTTTTTCCAGCAAAGCGCCCTTTTCCATTATCCGTGAGCGACCGCCGCCGCCAGCCGGGCGCTCCCATTGCTCCTCGGCAAAACGACCTGCACCATCGGAAGTCTCCAGGGCGCTGCAGATGCGGTCCTGCAGATCCATCAGGTAATTTTTGACGGCTGCAACATCGGTGGCATCGGGCGTGTTTTTCACTTGCTTACCTCAGGCGGGACGGATGATCTGGTCGGTCTGCAGATCGCGGATGATACTGGGGTTGCGCTGTTTGCCCAAGGCCCCGGGTACCACTGCATCCAGTGACTCATGAAAGTACTGCTCGATGCGCAGACGCGAACGCGCTGGCGGACGGCCACTGGGATTGGCCGAGGTGGACACCAGGGGGCCGGTGACTTCGCACATTTGCTGGATCAGCGGGTGATCACTGACGCGCAACGCCACCGTTTGATGAACACCGGTGATCCAGTGCGGCAGGCGGTCGCGATGGGGTACCAACCAGGTATTCGGGCCGGGCCAGGAAAGCCGCAGCTTGGCGAGCAGACCATCAGGCAGATCCCAGAGCAGGAAATCAAACTGCTCGATATCGCCGGCAACCAGAATCAGGCCTTTTTCCACCGGACGGTCCTTGAGCTCCAACAGGTGTTCGACGGCATCGGCTTTCCAGGGATTGCACCCAAGCCCCCAGACTGCCTCAGTCGGATACGCCACCACGCCTCCAGCATGCAAAATCCGGTTGAGTTGTATCAAACGCCAACGTGCCAACATGCCACTTCCCCCTATGACCACCGCAACCCCACAGGCGTTACCGGCTTTGGAGGTGCTCTGAACAGATATTCGAGGGAAGACAGTAGCCGAGGGACGCGCCCGGCTCAAGGACAACAGCTCACGCCACCCGTGAATACCCGTGGGGGGTATGCTGGACGTGACCATCAAGCTCCAGCTCCAGCAATTCCTGCATGACTCTCTCGACAGGCAGACTACTTTGCTCACCCAGCCAGTCAACGCTGACCGGGTTGTGGTCAAGTAGCGGCCAGAGCGGGCTGGCTGGCGGACTGGTTAACTCCCTATGGGCCGCCTCGCTTGATTCAGTATCCGCTTCGATTGCCGCACGAATGGGCAGGCGGAGCACCTCCAGCACGTCACGAACGGTCTCGACGAGGTGCGCTCCCTCGCGTAGCAACTGGTGACATCCCCGGGCCTGGGTACTGTGAATCGATCCCGGCATCGCAAACACCTCGCGGTTCTGCTCGAGCGCCAGGCGTGCAGTGATGAGGGACCCGCTATTCAAGCTGGCCTCCACCACCAACGTGCCCAGACTGAGTCCGCTGATAATACGATTGCGCTTGGGAAACTGACCAGCATGGGCAGGTGCATCCGGCGGCTGCTCGGAAACCAGCAAGCCTCCCCCCTCGACAATGGCGCTGGCCAGGGCCGAGTGGCGTTTCGGATAACAATTATCCAGACCCGTACCCCATACCGCTATGGTCTGTCCGCCTGCATCCAATGCGCCCTGATGGCATGCGCCGTCGATCCCCAACGCCATCCCGCTGGTCACGACCAGACCGCTTTCAGCGAAGCTGCGGGCAAATTGGCGCGCAGTAGCCGCACCATGGGGACCGGGATGGCGAGTGCCGACCATAGCCAACTGGGGATCGTGCAGCAGTTGCGCGTTACCCTGCAGGTAGAGCAGTGGGGGAGGATCGGGGATATCACGCAGCAGCGCTGGATACTCTGTCGAGTCCAGACACAACACCTGACAACCTGGACGTTCGAGCCAACGATAAACGGCATCCAGTCGGGCACCGAGCAAGATTTCACCCTGCTGGTAGCGCTGGATGATGTCCAGAGCGGCAGGTCTCAGTCCAATTGATTGCAGGGTGAGCAGATCCGCCGCAAGGGCGTCGTTTGGGTCAGGGAAATGCTGCAGTAAACGCGTCAAGGCCTGCGGCCCGACTCCATCGAGTAACGACAGAGTCAGCCACGCCTTCATCGAAGGGGCGTAGGTGAAGCTCATTGATCATCCTTGATCAGAGTCGGCATCGCTTTACCGGTAAAGCGATGCCGGAGGACTCAGGGGTTGCGGACCTTGTCCATCATCTCCATCTGACGGGTCGACTCAAGAACGATACCGTAGCTGGTCTTTTCGTAGGGCCGGAAAACCATCAACATACCGGCGCGCTCGTCGGGCAACTGGACACGTTCGTTCTGGATCCGATCACGCACCAACTCACCGGTCTTGTAGATAGTCAGAACGCTACCCTGCTCCAGACCATCACGCAGACCCTTGTTGATTACCACGACATCGTACTGGCCGATCTGCGTCACACCGTTAGGCACGCCGATAATCAGTCCGTTTATCTCCGAGTCAGGCTCGGTGGGGAAGAAAGTCGAGGTAATCGGACGCTGCTCAGTCTGCAGCAGCCGGTCATTGACGCGAACTTCCTGATTGCTACGGGTAACATCCAGGCTGACGATATCGTTTTCAATGCCGACTACATCACCGTTGCCGATTTCCTGGGCGTGTATGCCGAGAAACTCACCGGTAATGGGATCGATATAGGTTTCCCCGCGACGGAAGATACCCATGGCCCCGATAGCTGGATCAACCTGACCGCGCGCATACACTCGGCTACCGGCGCCTACCACTACGCTTTGAGCCTCACCGCCCAGAATATAGGGAGCCTGTTCGAGTACACTGGGATCATCGATGATGCGCCCAGCCTTGAGGAAGGCGTCGATCGCTTCGAGTGGAATGGTCGGTATGGCTTCGGCAATAGGCTGGAAACGCACCGTTGGCGAAAGCTTGATGGTGCCACCCTGGCCGCGACCCACCGTTAGGCGTGGCTGACCATCGATATAAACCAGCGAAATCAGATCGCCGGGGTAAATCAGATGCGGGTTGCTGATCTGTGGGTTGGCGTGCCAGACTTCTGGCCACTTCCAAGGCAGATTCAGGAAGCGCCCGGCGATATCCCACAGGGTATCTCCTTTGACAACTTCATAGGTTTGCGGATGGCCATCCCTGAATACCGGCTCCTGCGCCTGCACCCAAAAGCTCATCGAGAGCAACAGAAGGCCGACTAATGTTTTCCTCATGACATGAATCCCTTTATTATAGAGGCCAGCATTGGGTCTGAAGACGCATTAGACATGCCAGACCTGTGTTATTTCCTAGCTGCTCATCATCTTAGCAGTACAATTTAGCTTTATTCCACAACTGCATCACAAACTGACATGGCCATATTAAACATTCTGGAATTTCCCGACCCCCGCTTGCGCACTGTAGCCAAGCCTGTCGACAAGGTTGATGACCGTATCCGCCAACTGGTGGATGACATGTTCGAGACCATGTACGAGGCCCCAGGCATTGGTCTGGCGGCCAGTCAGGTCAATGTGCACGAGCGCGTGGTGGTCATAGATTTGTCCGAAGACCGCAGTGAACCTCGGGTGTTCATCAACCCCGAGCTGGAGCCGCTGACTGAGGACCTGGAAGAGATGCAGGAAGGTTGTCTGTCGGTTCCGGGGTTCTATGAGACCGTTACCCGACCAGAGCGAGTACGGGTCCGCGCCCTGGGGCGTGACGGCGAACCCTACGAGGAAATTTGCGAAGGATTGCTGGCGGTATGCATTCAACACGAATGTGACCACCTCAATGGCAAACTGTTCGTAGACTACCTGTCCAACCTCAAACGCGATCGAATCCGCAAGAAGCTGGAAAAACTGCATAAGCAGCAGGCCAGTGCCTGATTTTCTGGTTGTAGATCCAAGGGCTTGCTTCGGCAAGCCTTTTTGTTTGCCTGCAGCGGGAGCCGCATGAACTCTTCAGATCTTCGCATCGTTTTCGCCGGCACACCGGAATTTGCTGCCGCGCACCTGCAGGCCTTGCTCGACGCCGACCTGAACATTGTAGCGGTGTATAGCCAGCCCGACCGGCCCGCCGGACGTGGGCACAAGATGCATGTCAGCGCCGTCAAGGAACTCGCGCTGCAGCATGGCTTGCCTGTCTATCAGCCGGCCAGCCTGCGCGACCCCGAGGCGCAGCAGGAACTGAGCGCACTGGAACCGGACCTGCTCGTCGTGGTGGCTTACGGCCTGATCCTGCCCCAGGTGGTTCTGGATATACCGCGCCTGGGCTGCATCAACAGTCACGCTTCTCTGCTGCCACGCTGGCGAGGCGCCGCACCTATTCAGCGAGCAATAGAAGCGGGGGACAGCGAAAGTGGCGTGACCGTCATGCAAATGGAAGCCGGGCTCGACACGGGTCCCATGCTGCTCAAGGTAACAACACCGATTTCAGACACTGACACCGGCGGCAGTCTGCACGACCGACTGGCAGAGCTGGGCCCGCAAGCGGTTATTGCAACTATAGATCTGTTGGCCAAAGGCGATGCCCGGCCCGAGTCACAGGATGATGCGCTGGCGACTTACGCCCACAAGCTGAACAAAAACGATGCGCGGATCGACTGGCAACGGCCGGCCATAGAGCTGGACCGAATGATCCGTGCCTTCAACCCCTGGCCCCAGGCCCATGCTCTGTGGGAAAGCCAGACATTGAAGGTGCTCGCCGCCAGCCCCACAGAGGATCACGGTGCTCCGGGCCGCATTCTCGAATGCAGCAAAGCCGGTCTGTTGGTGGGTTGCGGTAGCGGTTCGCTGCGCCTTACCCGGCTGCAGATTCCTGGCGGCAAGCCGCTTTCGTTCAGAGATCTGTACAACGCCCGCCGCGAACAGTTTGCCCCCGGACTGCAGCTGGGTAACGGTCAATGAGCCCACGTCTGGCTGCAGCCAATGCCCTGGCGACGGTGATGGCCGGCAAGGCATCGCTGGGCACCAGTCTTCCGGCTCAGCTGCAGCACGTAAATGAACGTGACCAGGCATTGGCCCAGGAACTGGCCTTTGGTACGGCGCGCTGGTTTCAGCGCCTGGATGGTCTGGCGAGTGCCTTGCTGGAAAAGCCACTGAAAACAGCCGACCGTGATCTGCATGCATTACTTCTGGTGGGGCTTTACCAATTACTTTTCACCCGTATACCAGCCCACGCGGCAATTGACGAAACCGTCACGGCGGCTAAAGCATTAAAGAAGCCGTGGGCCAGGGGCATGCTGAATGCCGTTCTGCGCCGCGCACAGCGCGAACATGCAGAGCTGTTCGCCGCACTGGAGCGCGACCCGACCATTCGCTTGTCCCATCCCCGATGGTTGCAGAAGCGCCTGAAGCAGGCCTGGCCCGAGCACTGGGAGGCCATTTGTAACGCCAACAACCTTCATCCGCCGATGACCCTGAGAGTGAACCAGCGTGTCATTGATCGGCAGGCTTATATGATCAAGCTAGCCGAGGCCGATCTGCCGGCCGATAAGACCTCCTTTAGCGACCAGGGTATTACTCTGATGCAATCCTGCGACGTCCACCGCCTACCTGGCTTTGCAGCGGGCGAGGTGAGTGTTCAGGACGAAGCAGCACAACTGGCAACCCCGTTGCTGGATCTGGCTGCAGGGCAGCGTGTGCTGGATGCCTGCTGCGCACCCGGGGGCAAAACCTGCCATATTCTGGAGCAGGAAACGGGCCTGCTGGAGCTGGTCGCGCTGGATCTGGAACCCAAAAGACTGACGCGGGTGAGCGACAACCTGCTGCGTCTCGGGTTGAGCGCCGAACTCAAGGCCGCTGATGCACGAGAGCTGGCAGCCTGGTGGGATGGCAAGCCGTTCCAGCGTATCCTGCTCGACGCACCCTGTTCTGCCACTGGCGTGATTCGCCGACATCCGGATATCAAGCTGACCCGACAGGCCGAAGACATCCCCGCGCTGGCCGCGTTGCAGGGCGAGCTACTGGATGCACTCTGGCAGACGCTTGATGTGGGCGGCACCCTGGTTTACGCCACCTGCTCGGTGTTACCCGAGGAGAACAGCCAGGTGATCGGCGCCTTTCTGGACCGGCAAGCTACGGCCAGGGAACTGCCCGTTGATGGCCCTTACGGGCTGCCGCAACCCCATGGGCGCCAATTGCTGCCTGATGATGCCAGCCACGATGGTTTCTACCTGGCAAAGCTGACAAAAATAGGCGCCGAGCCCACAGCTACAGGCTACACTGCGCAAGACAAAGGGACGCCCGTACTATGAAGATCATCATTCTCGGCGCAGGCCAGGTAGGTAGCAGTCTGGCCGCCGAGCTGGCCAGTGAGGCCAACGACATTACCGTGATCGATACCGATGGCCCCAGACTGCGCGAGCTGGGTGACCGCCTGGATATCCGCACGGTTGTAGGTCGAGGCTCGTTTCCCACGGTACTGCGGCAAGCCGGGGCGGATGACGCGGACATGCTGATCGCCGTGACCAGCAGCGATGAAACCAACATGATTGCCTGCCAGGTTGCCTACACCCTGTTTCGCACACCGACCAAGATCGCCCGTATACGCGAGTCGGCGTATCTGACGCGTGGCGGCCTCTTTCACAATGAATCGATACCCATTGATGTCCTGATCAGCCCGGAACAGGCGGTCACCACCTACGTAAAACGCCTGATCGAGCATCCAGGTGCCCTGCAGGTACTGGACTTTGCAGACGGCAAGGTCCAGTTGGTCGCGGTGCGTGCCTACTACGGCGGGCCGCTGGTAGGTCAGGAGCTCCGCTTCCTGCGTCAACACATGCCTGGCGTAGATACCCGTGTTGCGGCCATTTTCCGCAAGGATCGACCCATCATCCCCCGTGGCGATACCATCATCGAGGCTGACGACGAGGTCTTCTTTCTCGCCGCAACCCACGATATCCGTGCGGTGATGAGCGAATTGCGGCGGCTGGAGAAGAACTACAAGCGGGTTCTGATCGCGGGCGGCGGCAACATCGGGGAGCGCTTGGCCGAGGCCATCGAAAATCGCTACCAGGTACGCATTATTGAAAAGAGCAAGCCACGGGCCGACTATCTGTCGCAGAATCTGGACAAGACCATCGTTCTGCACGGCAGTGCTTCCGACAGGGAGCTGCTGCTTGAAGAGAATATCAAGGACGTGGATATCTTCTGTGCCCTGACCAATGATGACGAAGCCAATATCATGTCATCCATGCTGGCCAAGCGGCTGGGCGCGCGTAAGGTGATGGCCCTGATCAATAATCCAGCCTATGTGGATCTGGTCCAGGGGGGCGAGATCGATATCGCCATTTCTCCATCCCAGGCCACCATCGGCACCTTGCTGACCCACGTGCGCCGAGGCGATATCGTCAACGTCTACTCACTGCGCCGGGGTGCAGCCGAGGCCATCGAAGCGGTGGCCCATGGCGACTCCCGCTCCTCGAAAGTGGTCGGCCGGATGATCGGCGAAATCGACTTGCCACCGGGTACCACGATTGGCGCCGTGGTGCGTGGCGAAGAGGTGCTGATTGCCCATGACAATACCCTGATCGAATCCGAGGACCATGTGATCCTGTTCGTGATCGACAAGAAACATATTCGTGATGTAGAGCGCCTGTTCCAGGTCGGCCTGACATTTTTCTGATGATGATCCCCCTGACTTCCAAGCACAGGTAACAGGCGCATGCAGTACACCCAGATCCAGCGCATTCTCGGTATTCTGCTGATGCTGTTCTCCACCAGCATGCTTCCGGCAGCGATGGTGGGCCTGTATTACGGTGAACAGGCGATGGAAGCTTTCATCGTGGCCTTTGCCATCACCGCTGTGGCTGGTCTGGTAGTCTGGGTACCCGCTCGACATCAGCGCAACGAGCTACGTATCCGCGATGGCTACCTGATCGTGGTGATGTTCTGGCTGGTCCTGGGACTGTTCGGGGCGGTGCCGCTGTACTTGCTCGAGATGCCGGATCTGAGCGTCGCCGACTCGGTATTTGAATCCTTCTCGGGCCTCACAACCACGGGCGCGACGGTTATCACCGGACTGGATACCCTGCCACGCTCGTTGCTTTTCTATCGGCAGCAACTGCAATGGTTCGGAGGCATGGGCATCATCGTATTGGCCGTGGCCATCCTGCCCATGCTCGGTGTTGGCGGCATGCAGCTTTATCGCGCCGAAATGCCTGGGCCGCTCAAGGAAAACAAGCTCACTCCGCGAATCGCCGAGACGGCGAAGGTGCTCTGGTACATCTATGCCGGCCTGACCCTGGCCTGCGCCCTGGCGTACTGGGCCGCTGGCATGAGGCTGTTCGATGCTGTCGGGCACGCGTTCTCAACAGTGGCCATCGGCGGTTTCTCGACCCATGACGCCAGCATTGGTTACTACAACAGCCCGCTGATCGAGTTCATCTGCATCCTGTTCATGTTTATCTCGGGTATCAACTTCGCACTACACTTTCTGGCCTGGCGTTTTCGCTCATTGGCCAACTACTGGCTGGATCCCGAGTGCCGGGCATACGTACTGATTCTGAGCGCACTGTTTATTGTCTGCTGCGTGGTCCTGATTCACTTCCAGACCTATGAAATCTGGACGTCAATTCGCTATGCAGCGTTCCAGACTGTTTCCATCGCCACTACCACAGGCTTCGGCGTCACCGATTTTTCCGCATGGCCTACGGTCCTGCCGTTCCTGCTGCTGTATGCGAGCTTTATCGGTGCCAGTGCGGGATCGACAGGGGGCGGCATGAAAGTGATTCGCGTGCTGCTGCTTTACAAGCAGGGCACCCGGGAAACCAAAAAGCTGATTCACCCCCATGGGGTCTTCCCGGTCAAACTCGGCAACAAGCCTGTGCCCGACAGGGTAGTGGAGGCCGTTTGGGGATTCTGTGCGGTTTACGTGTTTGCCTTCGCGGTGCTGTTTCTGACACTACTGAGCACCGGCCTGGACTTTGTTACAGCATTTTCGGCGCTGGCAGCCTGCATGAATAACCTGGGTCCAGGCCTGGGAGAGGTGTCGGCGCACTATGGTGAACTCAGTGCCACGGTGAAATGGATCCTCAGCTTTGCGATGCTGCTCGGCCGTCTGGAAGTATTTACCTTGCTGGTACTCTTTACTCCCATGTTCTGGGCCCGTTGAGTCCAGAGGACCAGCACTACTGGTCCTCTTCATCATCCAGAAAAGCCAGACCAGCCCCTTCACCAGCGATACAGCGCTGGACGATCATCTTCAGAATAGGGGCTTCAATCGGCATATCCTGAACCTGACCTTCCACGATAGTGCCCGCAGCCAGGGCAGCGAGGTCCGGATTCTCAACAAACACGCCGCCGTCCGACAGATCCCGCGTTTGTCCGTAGACGTCACCGATGTCCGGATGACTGATTCGAATTCTGCATTTCATCGGAGTGCGCGGGTATTGCCGCTGATTTGTCATGCTTTAGTCCCTGTCGAATGACCACGGATTAATTCAGTACCACCTTTTCTCGCCCGCTGGACGTTTCTTGAAGCGCTTCATGCTCCACATGTACTGACTTGGCCAGCGTCGCACGTAGCTTTCGATCACTGCACTCATGCACGCTGTAGCCTCGTTGACGTCACTACTGTAAAGCGCTTCGGGTGCCGCTTCCACAATGACTTTGAATCCGCCCCCCGGCAGGCGCACACAGTGCATGAATATGGCCTGAGCCTCACCACCGCGCAGGAGATTGGGAACGAATTTACTGGTAAGCGCCGATACCGCAAAGAAAGGCACGAATTCGCCACTCTTTACCGCTGGCTCAGGGTCGGCCGGAATCCCTACTGCGCCACCACGGCGCACCTCGCGCATGACCATGGTAATACCCTCTCGGGTTGAGGGCGCCACCCGGTTGCCCAGCTGTGCCCTTTGCCGGCGTAATAGCGCGTCGACGGACTGCTGCTTGGGAGGGCGGTAGAAAATCACCGGTGAACATTGGGAGCAATACCAGTGATTGAGTACCTCCCAATTCCCCAGGTGACTGGTGATACTCACCACGCCCTTGCCACGCTCCAGGGCCTTCTGCAAAACCTGAGCGCCCTCGACTTCCTTTATAAGCGCAACGGTTTTCGCGGGTTTCCACATCCAGGCGCAGGCACTTTCGGCAAAACTGCGACCGGTATCCAGCAAGGTCTGCCGCACCAGATCATCCCGCTCACCCGCAGCAAGGTGGGGCATGCAATGGCTCAGATTGATCCGAACCACGTCCTTGGAGCGGTTGGGGAGTATCCATAACAGCCACCCAACCGCAGCACCCAGGCGCTGTGCCATCGCGAACGGCAGTAGCGAAAACACTCTGAGAAATCCAATGATGATTGCGCCCTTTAGCCGCTCCACAACTACCCCTTGTCCAATCAAAAATGTCATTGTAGCCGCATACTTGCAACGACCCTATAGCGTACAGGTCGGCCATCCTCCAGCCAGATTAAAACTCAAGGGTGCGACTGAGCCCCGGCCAGCTCACGGTAACGAAAACAGTCTCTGGTGTGGTCCATGACCATCCCGGTAGCTTGCATGAAGGCATAGCAGATTGTCGGGCCCACAAAGGTAAAGCCGGCTTTCTTCAGGGCCTTGCTCATTGATCGGGCTTCGTCGGTCATCACCGGCACCTCTGTCAGATCAACGAAATGGTTCACCCGTGGTGACCCGCCGACAAAGGCCCATAGCCATTGACCCGGATCAGTGCCATCGGCGAGGCGCAGCCAGGCCTGAGCATTCTGCCGTGCACCCCGCACCTTCAAGCGGTTTCTGATGATTCCCGGATCATCGAGTAGCTCGAGCAAATCATCATCACTCTGCTGCGCCATGAAATGCGGATCGAAATCCCGATACACCTGCCGGTAACGTTCACGCTTTTTCAGCACGGTTATCCAGGACAATCCGGCCTGGAAACCGTCGAGCAATAACTTCTCGAACAACCGCTGGGCGTCATACTCGGGCACTCCCCATTCGGTATCGTGGTAGTGCTGATATACCGGATCGTTCGAGCACCAGGCACACCTCGTGTTGGCCTGACCACCCGGCTTTGCCTCTGAATTCATGTTTTCTCCTCACCGCTGCGCCAAGCGGGCACCCCATGTTGTTAAGCCAGAGGGCCTCCACTTCTGTATGTCGGGGCCCGTCTGATTGTATACTGCGCCCTTTCTTAAAATGCCAAATCGGACAGACAACGTGACTCAGACCAACCCAGCCACCCAAAGCTTCCAAGGATTGATCCTTGCCCTGCAAAGTTACTGGGCAGAAAAGGGCTGTGTACTGCTCCAGCCCTATGACATGGAAATGGGTGCCGGCACCTTCCACACAGCCACCTTCCTGCGCGCAATTGGCCCGGAAGCCTGGCACGCCGCCTACGTGCAACCGAGCCGTCGTCCAGGTGACGGTCGCTACGGTGAAAACCCCAACCGCCTTCAGCACTACTACCAGTTCCAGGTTGTACTCAAGCCCAATCCTGCGGATATGCAGGAGTTGTATCTGGACTCGCTGAATCATATCGGTATCGACACCAACGTCCATGACGTCCGCTTTGTCGAGGACAACTGGGAGTCGCCTACGCTGGGTGCCTGGGGTCTGGGATGGGAAGTATGGCTGAACGGTATGGAAGTCACGCAGTTCACCTATTTCCAGCAAGTGGGTGGTGTCGAATGCTATCCGGTGACTGGCGAAATCACCTACGGCCTGGAGCGTCTGGCCATGTATCTGCAGGGCGTAGATTCGGTATACGACCTGGTGTATTCCGATGGTCCCTTCGGCAAGGTGACTTACGGCGACGTGTTCCACCAGAACGAGGTGGAGCAGTCCACCTACAACTTCGAGCACGCCAATGTCGAAAAGTTGCTTGAGCTGTTCGATTTCTACGAGAGCGAAGCCAACCGTCTGATGGCTGCAGACCTGCCGTTACCGGCCTACGAAATGGTGATCAAGGCCTCACACACGTTCAATTTGCTGGATGCCCGCCGCGCTATTTCGGTGACTGAGCGACAGCGTTATATCCTGCGCGTGCGAACCCTCTCGCGCTCCATCGCCCAGAGCTACCTGATGGCCAGGGCCCGTCTCGGATTTCCGATGGCAACGGCAGAGCTGCGCGACGAAGTTCTGGCCAAATTGAAGGAGGCCGAATAATGCAGCAGGATTTTCTGGTAGAACTGGGCACTGAAGAGCTGCCCCCCAAATCCCTCAAGCGACTCGCAGAAGCCTTTTTGAGCGGTATCGAAAAGGGCTTGCAAGAGGCGGGACTGTCCTACAGCGCTGCGCGTTTTTACGCAGCGCCGCGCCGTCTGGCTGTGCTGGTCGATGCGCTTGAGAGTCAGCAGCCTGACCGCACCAACCAGATGGATGGTCCTCCAGTGCAGGCTGCATATGACGCTGAGGGTAAGCCGACCAAGGCCGCAGAGGGTTTCGCCCGCAAGTGCGGCGTAACGGTGTCGGAACTCGATAGCAGCGGCCCGAAACTGCGCTACGTGCAGAGCATTCCTGGCCAGGCTTCCGCCCAGCTTCTGCCGGGAATAGTCGACAGTGCTCTGGCTGCGCTGCCGATTCCCAAGCGCATGCGCTGGGGCGCCCGGAAAACTGAATTTGTGCGTCCTACCCAATGGCTGGTCATGCTCCAGGGTGACGCTATTGTCCCAGGCGAGATTCTGTCCCAGACGGCTGATCGCAGCTCGCGGGGTCACCGCTTTCATCACCCCGAACAGGTACGTATCACGACCCCGGCAGATTATGTCGAGCAGATGCGTGGGGCACATGTGATTGCCGATTTTGCTGAACGTCGTGAAATGATTCGTTCGCGTGTTAATGAACTGGCCGCCGCAGAGCAGGGCACGGCTATCATGCCCGACGACTTGCTTGATGAGGTCACTGCGCTGGTCGAATGGCCCGTGCCCCTGGTCTGCAGTTTCGAGGAGCGCTTTCTCGATGTACCCCAGGAAGCACTGATCTCGACCATGCAGGACAACCAGAAATATTTCTGTTTGCTGGACAACGCCGGCAAGCTTCTACCGCGCTTTATTACGGTAGCCAACATCGACAGCCTCGACCCGGCGCAGATCGTGTCCGGCAACGAAAAGGTCGTCCGCCCACGCCTGACCGATGCCGAATTTTTCTTCCGCCAGGATAAGAAGAACCCGCTGGCAGATCGCAACACCCAGCTCGCCAACGTGGTTTTCCAGGCCCAGCTTGGCAGTGTCTTCGACAAGGCCCAGCGGGTATCGGCACTCGCCGAGTTCATTGCTGGCCAGATTGGTGGCGACGCCAGCCGTGCTGCCCGCGCAGGCTTGTTGAGCAAGTGCGATCTGGCGACCGAAATGGTTGGGGAGTTTCCCGAGCTTCAGGGAATCGCCGGCTATTACTATGCCTTGCATGACGGCGAGCCAGAGGATGTGGCCCTTGCTCTGAATGAGCAATACATGCCGCGCGGCGCGGGTGCGGAGCTGCCGAGCACCCTTACCGGCGCTGCCGTTGCACTGGCAGACAAACTCGATACCCTGGTCGGCATTTTCGGTATCGGTATGCTGCCCACCGGCAGCAAGGACCCCTACGCACTGCGCAGAGCCGCACTTGGCGTGTTGCGAATCCTGATCGAGAAACGTCTTGAGCTGGACCTGAATGCCGCCATTGATGCAGCGGTGAAGCAGTATGCCTCGCAGATCAAGACCGAGCCTGATCTTGCCGCGCAAGTACAGGAGTTCGTGTTTGATCGTCTGCGTGCCCGTTATGAGGACGAAGGTATCGATGTTGCTGTTTATCAATCCGTGAGGGCAGTAGCACCTGTCTCCCCCCTGGATTTTGACCAGCGCGTACAGGCTGTGCAGCATTTCCGCCGGCTACCTGAGGCCGAGGCCCTCGCTGCTGCAAACAAACGGGTTTCCAACCTGCTCTCGAAGGCAGGAACAGAAGTCAGCATCACGATTGATCAGTCACTGCTGCACGAGCCCGCAGAACAGACGCTGGCCCAGGCCATTACCGAAGCCGAAAGCAGCGTTGCGCCTCTGGCCGCTGATCGCCATTACAGCGCGGCTCTGGAACGCCTGGCATCGTTGCGCGGCCCCGTGGATGGCTTCTTTGATCAGGTGCTTGTGAACGCGGAAGACGACCAGCTGAAGACCAATCGCTATGCTTTGCTGGCCAGATTACGTGGGCTGTTTCTTGGCGTCGCTGATATCTCGTTACTGGGTTGATGGCAGGAGCGGGTGAGGGCATGGACAAACTGATCATTCTCGACCGCGATGGCGTAATCAACGAGGATTCCGATGACTACGTCAAAAGCCTGGCGGAGTGGATACCGATTCCGGGCTCCATCGAGGCCATCGCCAGGCTGAGTCGGCATGGTTGGCGCATTGCAGTCGCAACCAACCAGTCAGGCCTGGCGCGCGGATTTTTCGACGTCTCCGACCTGCAAAAGATGCATGATGCTTTGCAGCAAAAGGTCGCTGAACAGGGCGGACAGGTCGACCTGATCCGTTTTTGTCCTCATGGTCCGGACGACGGCTGTAACTGCCGCAAACCGCGTAGTGGTCTGTTTCGCCAGATTGGTGATTACTTTGGATTGCCGCTTGCTGGCGTCCCGGTGGTCGGTGACAGCCTGCGCGACCTGGAAGCTGGGGTCTCAGTAGGCTGCAGGCCCATTCTGGTCAGAACCGGCAAGGGCTTGCTGAGCGAAAGCAAACCCCTACCCCCCGGCACATCTATTTTCGATAACCTGGCCGCTGTGGCCGATCATCTCCTGGATAATTGAACCATGTCACTGATGCCCCTGCGGGTCGTCCTGTTCTATTTACTGTTAGCCGCCAGTGCGGGCATCTGGGGCCTGCTGATGCTCATCATAGCCCCCTGGCTGCCTTACCGGTGGCGTTTCACGCTGATCGTCGGCTGGTGGAGCCGACTGGCTATCTGGTTGACCGTGCATATTGTCGGAATTCGCTATGAAGTGAGCGGCATGGAGAATATTCCCGATCGCGCTGGTGTAATTCTGGCCAACCATCAGAGCACCTGGGAAACTTTTTTCCTGCAACAGGTGTTTCGTCCGCAAACGCAGTTGATCAAGAAAGAACTGCTGTATGTACCCTTCTTTGGTTGGGCCTTTGCTTTGGCCAAGCCCATTGCCATTGATCGCGCCAAGGGTAGAGATTCACTCAAGCAGCTGAGTCAGCTTGGGGGTAAGCGGTTGGCAGAGGGTATCTGGATCCTGGTTTTTCCAGAGGGAACCCGCAAACTACCCGGGGAAACAATCAAGTTTTCCAGGGGTGGGGCCGCCCTCGCCTGCGCCAATAACGCACCTGTGGTGCCGGTCGCCCATAATGCGGGGGAGTTCTGGCCGAAGGTGGGGTGGGGCAAGAAACCCGGAACGATCCACGTGATGATTGGCCCGGCGTTGTATCCCAAGGGCAGTGATCCCCGTGCTATTGTGGAGCTCAACAAGCAAACCGAAGCATGGATCAATCAGGCACTCGCCCCCGTGGCCAAGGGCTGAAACCAGATCCGCCAGTTGCCGTCAGGAGGTCGTTTTACTTATGGGTATCAATGATTATCTTCGCCGTCTGGCGGAGCTCAAGGGATCGGATCTGTTCCTGAGCGTTGGTGCGCCACCTACTGCCAAATGTGAAGGCTCATATGTGCGTCTGGGCTCTGAACCGCTTGGCAAGGGCGCCGTCAGAACCATGGCTTACGAGCTGATGAGTGAACGCCAGGCGGAAGAATTCGAGCGTGACCTGGAGATGAACCTGGCTGTTGGCATTGCCGGCGCCGGACGGTTTCGAGCTAACGTGTATTTGCAACGTGGTGAAGTCGCCATGGTAGTGCGATACATCAACGATCAGATACCCAGCTTTGCCGAACTGGGTTTACCACCGGTCCTGGAACGATTGGTCATGCTCGATAGGGGCCTCATTCTGGTGACCGGCTCTACCGGCTCGGGTAAATCCACCACCCTCGCAGCGATGTTGGATTACCGCAACACCAACCGTGCCGGTCATATTGTCTGCATCGAAGATCCCATCGAATTCCTTCATCACCACAAGGAATCGATTATTGATCAGCGGGAGGTGGGTCTCGACACTCACAGTTTCAAGGATGCCTTGCACAACGTCCTTCGCGAAGCGCCCAATGTAATCATGATCGGTGAAATACGCGACCGCGAAACCATGCAGCATGCGCTCCATTACAGCGAGACGGGCCACCTGGTGCTGGCCACCATGCACGCTACCAACACCGTCCAGGCGGTGGATCGTATGGCCAACATGTTCCCCGAGGATGCACGCGCTCAGATCCTAGGGGATATTTCGATGAACCTGGCCGCTATCATTGGTCAGCGTTTAGCGAAAGGCATTCAGAAATCGCGTCTACCTGTTGTAGAAGTGCTGGTCAGAACGCCCTACATCGTGAACTTGATCGCCCGTGGGGAGATTCAGGATATTCGCGATGCTATGGCCAGGGCGACCGACGACAAGGCCCTGCAAACCTACGATCAGCACCTGTTTCAGCTGATCACCGAGAAAGCGATTACCCTCAAGGAAGCTGTGCGGCTGGCAGACTCTCGCAACGATCTGATCCTGCGTACAAGGATGGAGGCGTCCAGCAACCCATCCACCCCGCCTGCCAAGCCTGCTCCTGCTAGAGACCCTGAAGCCGTCAAGCAGAAGCCAGCAGAACCTGCCCCATCTACCTCCTTTGATTCCGATTTAACTGACGATTTTCGCTAAAATTTGCTCATTCGTACTACCCGGAGGGAGGGGCGGCTCAGGCTCAAAGCCTAGCCCTTCAGGAACCGAATTTCTCATGCTCACCGATATCGGGTTGTTCGCCCTTTAACTTGGCCTTGGCCATCTTGTAGCTTTTGACCATGGTGCTGGTATCAGAATCCCAGTGCTCACCTTTCTGGACCTTGATCTCCAGCATGCCCACATTCGGTGAATCCTTGCCCTCTGGAAACCAGACCCCGACAAAACCGTTCCAGTATTTGTCGATAAGGCTCTTGTCCTTGATGGGTCGACCAACACCGGTAAGCGAAACGTAGATATCCTTCTCCGAATCGGCAAAGGATACGCACACATCGTTATCACCTTCCACCTCAAGTACCTTCTCGGACTCCAGGTCAGTAAAGAACCACAAGGTACCGTCGTACTCCTGCTGTACCAGTCGCATGGGACGTGATCGCACCTCAGTGCCGTGTAGCGTGGTAAGCATTCCTGTCTTGATGTCCTTGATCATATTCCAGATTTTCTGTTTGTGCTCGGGACTGGACATATAGCGCCTCCTGAATAATTGGATGCCCTCAACCTAGTCACGACCTATCTGTTCGTCAATTCGGACACATTCGCTGAAAGAGGTAAAAACTCACCTAAGCCCCTGATTTAAATGAGAAACTCCCAGTAACATGTCGTTGTAGGATAGGGAGGGTCATACCAATGGTGTCTGCCTGGTTGTATTGACCATAGAAGTCCCTGTTCCGCTCCAATTTATCCAATTGCATGGCTGCGTTTGTGCGATTCATAAGCGCTTGGCAAGTACCCGTCCTGCCGGCATTATTGAGTTACGAGCTTGGTTATGATGGCCAAATAAAATGATCCTACACATTTTTGAGGACACCAGACTGATGCAGGTAGCTTTACTCTAAGGGCTGTTGCATCTACTCACCTCGCACGTCGCATGTAATTAATCGTTCCCATGTTTACCAGGAGTATCAACATGTCAGGTACATTTGAAGTTTACGAAGACAAAGCGGGTGAATATCGTTTCAGACTGAAGGCAGGCAACGGCCAGGCGATACTCGCTAGCGAGGGCTACAAAGACAAATCTGGATGTCTGAATGGTATTGAATCGGTAAAGAAAAACGCTCCCGACGACGCCCGCTATGAGAGCAAAGATACTGCGGCAGGGAAGTTCATGTTCAACCTGAAAGCTGGTAACCATCAGGTTATAGGTAGCAGTCAGTCATACAGCACTGCTGCATCCAGAGATAATGGCATCGAGTCTGTTAAGAACAACGCCCCTGATGCAAAGGTCGTTGAAGTAGCTTGAAGGTAGGTGATTTGCCGCCCTCGGTCAGCCGTAGTACTAGCCGACCGTTTAGCAAAATAATCACTACTGACTTCGCTAGCCTCGGGTTTGGTAGTCAGAAACACATGTCCTTGCTGTTAAAGCACCAAGCAAGCGACTACCAAACCCAGACTCCCTACTTTTGATCTAGCTCGCCAGATAACTGGCGAGCTGATCTACCGCACCGAGGGTGTAGACGGACAAAGTTAAACGGCCCTTACCTAACCAAAAATCACGCTTCTAAACGACTTTGGCCAAAGTTATTTTCCGCTTCGGTCAAAGTTAATCGGCCAAAACCTACGTTCGGACAAAGTTAAACGCCACAAATATTGATGCCCTAAAAACCCTTTATAACCAATGCCTTGGGATCCGAAATTGACTTTTTGTCAATACGGAAATCATAGACCATTGGAAGCAGCGAATAAAGCAGCTGAAACAACCACCCGTGCTGAAATCGCCACCAGCGCGGCCATTCCGCTTCGCGAGCATAGTACGGAATCCAGGTGATCCTTAAGCTCCCTTTGCCTAGTCGAACGAAATAAAGCCATGCACTGGTGTCCTAGCCAAATCGCCGCTCACCTACCCATTGAAGCCCTTGTTATCGCCAAAGTCATGACGGCTTTGCAAGTCAATTTTTTGTTGCCTTTCCGCGTTTGCTTGCCTACCCTCGAGATATCATTTTGATGTCAGTGCCCATTACCTCTATAAAGATAGCTTAAGCGTGAAAAGGAGTTCAAGTGGCTCGTCTTGGTGAACTAGCGGTGACGGCAACCTTGGTAACTGCGGCCAGCATTTTGACTGCCGGGGGTACTTGGGTCATGGCTAAAATATCCAACAGAAAGGTGGTTGCCGGTCTTGAGGAAGAAATTGTGGAAGGGAACCGGAAAATGGATTCTGTTCTGCGGACATTTAAGAGCCAAAACCTCAAAATGGAAGGCATCATTGCTGAAGTGGCAAGCCTTAAGCCGTCCAATGCTGCTGACCTATCCTCTATCCTAGAAAGACACAAGCTAAGCGAAAAGCAGACGCAGAACATTATCTCTCGACTCGAGAAATTGGGTATTTACCGGAGTCAGGCGTGAGCACCGATATTGCTCAAATCCTCGCCGAGATAGGCGGTAATGAGCTTATTGATTCTTGGGATAGTGACTATAAATCGACCTCCGGAATAGCCTTTCCCACCAGTCAATCAGACGGCATTTCTATTGGCTATGCGATTGCACTTGGAGCTCTGGCCAGTGTTGCGGACCAGGTGCTTGATCAAGCTTTTCGTAGCCGCATGCATCAGCGTCATGATCGGCAGAACATTGACGTTGAGGAGGCCCTTGAAGCACCTGGATTTGAGGCGTTAGCAGAGGATGGCTATAACGTCCTCGGCCGTGAAAAATCTTCCCCCAGAACACTCATAGACCATTACAGGCACATGAGCGAACTATTGAAGCTTCGGGATGGCTTCAAACTCTCTCCTAAGAACCACCGGGTCTATAACCACGTTGACCGTGAAGCGGTGATCGACAAGTTGGTGACGGGGGATGCCCGTCACAGCTATGCACCGATGTCCCGCAAAGCGGCTGAGATCCTATGGGATTCCCATATGGCTGCTGATCGGGTAACCAAACAAAGCTTGCCCTTAAAATTCATGGCTTATTTATGGGAACAGAATGCTAAAGAGGATTTCTTGGCGGCGGGGGGAAGCGCTGAAGAAGTAGGGGAGCTTGGAAAAGCATACGTATTGTTGAAGAAAATGTGTCCTGACCTCGACTGGCCAAAATGGATAAACCGGTTTTACGGTGACGATAACCTAATGCCAGAGGGTGCATCATTGGGCGAATGCATGCTAAAGCTATATGAGACTGGCATGCTTAACGAGCGGGTATTTTGGACAAGCGATTTTGGCGCTGGGGTAGGCGGATTTAAAAGGCGCCTAGTAATCACTGGTCTTATGGAGATCGGTGTAGAGCTGTTTGCATTTCTCGAGGGCGTCAAGAAAGGTCATGTCGATTTCACCTGTGATCCTGCGGATATGGCCAAGCAGTACCTGGCCTGGCGCGACCAACCGAAGTATCTCGATATGAAAATCCTCGCCCAAAGCATGGCATGTGGCGGTGGTTTCACCAGAGCTCTTGTGAAAGGTGATCCCTTCTGTCAATGGCCATTAATTTTGACCCACTTTTGGCCAATAAAATTGACCCACTTG